>NZ_JAALDX010000023.1 GCF_014145095.1 Dietzia sp. SLG310A2-38A2
ACCGGCACCACGGTCGCAGCCAAGGCCGCGGCGGCGCTGGGGCGCACGGAGCCGATGGTCCCCCTGGTCGGCCCGCCGGGGTCGAACGCGGTGCTCTCCCTGGAGGGATACGAGGAGGCGTACGGTTCGATCGCGGGACCGAGCTGGCGCAATGAGATCGGGGGCGGAGTCGGAGCGGTGCTGGGCTCGTTCCGACCTGGCGCGAAGGCCGCCGATCTCGCCGGGACCCCCGTGCTGGTCCAGATCGCCGACCTGGACCGGAGCGCGCCACCGCACTCCGCCGGAACCGCGGCGTTCGCCGCCCGCGCCGAGGTGCGCCACTACCCGGGTGACCACTTCGATCTCTTCCCAGGCAGGCAGTGCCACGACCTCGCGGTCGCCCACGCGCTGCACTTCCTGCGCCGTCACGTGGGGTGACCGACCGACGGACACTGTCGAGCTTCTTGTTGACGCATCACCATTGAGGCGCTACTGTAGGTGACACAACAACCAATCGCCCCGGTGTCCAGCCGGGGACCACCGAAGGAGTCACCATGACCGCGACGCTCACCGACCTCACCGGCACCTGGAACATCGACCCCACCCACACCCGCCTCGGCTTCGTCACCCGCCACGCGATGGTCACCAAAGTCCGCGGGTCGTTCAACGACTACACGGGCACGGTCACCGTCCCCGCGGAGGGCGTCGACGGCGCGACCGCCGAGGTCGTCATCACCGCCTCCTCGATCGACACCCGCAACGCCGACCGCGACGGCCATCTCAAGTCCAACGACTTCTTCGACATGGACAACCACCCGGAGATCACCTTCCGCTCGACGAAGATCGCGGCCAACGGCTCCGGCGGCGTCGACGTGACCGGCGACCTCACCATCAAGGCCACCACCAAGTCCGTCACCATCCCGTTCGAGTACGAGGGCACCGCCACCGACCCGTTCGGCAACCTCCGCGCCGGCTTCGAGGGCAGCACGGTCATCAACCGCAGCGACTTCGGGCTGAGCTGGAACGCGGCGCTCGAGACCGGTGGCGTGCTCGTCTCCGAGAAGGTCACCCTCGAGATCGAACTCTCGGCCATCAAGCAGGCCTGAGTCCCCTCCCGGCCCGGCCGGGAGGACCCCCGTCCGGTCCGGTGACGTCCCCGGGCCAGACGATGCTGCCGACCGGACGACGCCGCCCCCACCTCTGTCGAGGTGGGGGCGGCGTTCTGCGCGCGGCGGTGTGGAACGGCGAGACCGGCGCCGGCGGGTCCGTGTGCCTGGGGGCGTCAGGCGACGACGACGAAGACCGCGGTGTGCGAGCCGTCGGCGTCCTGCCAGGTCCCGCTGAGCGTGCCCGGTGATCCGATCAGCGGGCGGTCCGCCTCGGCGTCGTTCTCCTCGGAGATTGCCCGGATGACCTGCGGCGCGGCATCGGCGCCGGCATCGCTCGCGGCCCCGTCCCCGCCGCCCCGGACATTGACGGGCGACGGGGTGACGGTACCGTCCTCCACCGCCAGATGGTCTGCGGCGGTGTCGCGGTGGCTGACCACCCGGCGCACCTCGGCCACGTACACGGGGTCGGCCGGCGCGTCGTACACCCAGCGCCGCCCGAGGACAGAGTGCTCCAGTGTGCCGACCAGGGCGTCCTGCGCCCCCGGGAGCTCCGCACCCCGATAGGTCACGGGGACGTGGAACGTGCGCGCACCGTCCGAGACGAGGAAGGACTCCATGCCCACCTCGCCGTCGGGGTCGACGAACCGGTAGGCGGTCACCTGCTCCAACCGCGCCGGGTCGCCGTCGAACCACGACTGGTGGCGGATCCATGCCCGGAGCAGCTCGAGCTTGCCCGGACTGAGGACTGCGTCATAGATCTCGGCGGTTCCACTCATGGAATAAGCATCCCCGGAGAGCGGCGACGCGGCAAACACTCGGCGAGATGAAGAAGAATTTTTCCGGACACCGTCGCTCCTGCGCATCGCGTGATTCCACCAACCGCCCTCCGACTGAGAGTGATCGCGGTCACAGCACGGTGGGTCCGCCGCCGTTACGGTGACCGCCGTGTCTCCGGGAGACCCCGGCGCTCGAACGAAAGGTGACCACCATGAAGAAGACCATCGCGATCATCGGTTCCGCTGCCGCCCTGTCCTTCTCCGGTGCAGGACTGGCCGCCGCCCAGAGCGAGCTCCCCGGACTCGACAGCGGGTCGGTGGGTGCTCCCGCGACCGGCGAGACGGACCTCGACGGCGCCGAGACCCCCGCCGAGGTCTCGGACATCGCGCAGCAGCTCTGCGGCACGATCTCCGCGTACGACTTCCTCGGCTCCGTCGGCGGCGTCGCTCCCGGCCTGTCGGGCGAGGAGTGCGAGGCGAACGCCGATCTGGCCATCTCGACCGCGATGACCGGCGACATCTCCGGTGCGATCGACATCCTCCGTGGCATCGACGCCGAGATCCCGGGTGACGGTGACACGGGTGAGGGCGACACCGACGGCGACGTCGAGGACGACGACACCGTCGAGACCGACGCCGTCGCCTGATCGGCGCTCGCGGGCGATCAGCCCCTGATCTGATCGCCACATTCCGGCCCCGGTTCCCCGCGAGGGGAGCCGGGGCCGGTCGTCTATTCGTCCCTGTCGCCACCGGCGATCACGAGATCGCCGAGCGTCTCGTGATCGATGTGCCCGGGCCGGGTCTCGGTCATGAACTCCACGATGATCCGCTCGACAGCCGACGGGTCCTCGACGTGTGGGTAATGGCCGGTCCGCTCCACAATCGCCAGGCGACTGCCGGGGATCGCCTCGTGGGTGGCGTGCCCGTGGGAGACGGGGATGATCGGGTCGCGGTCGCCCCAGATCAACTGGAACGGCAACTGCCCGGCCAGGTACAGCCGGTTGGCCGCCGACACCGCCTGCCCCTTGTTGTCCACGACCGCGCGCAGCGTCTTGAAGAACGTCCTGCGGTGACCGGGCCTGCTGAGTGAGTCGTACGACATCCAGGACTCTGTGATCGCATCCGCCCGGATGCCCAGGCCGGAGAAGAAGCGCCCCACCGAGTTTCCGGCGTTCACCAGGAACGGGGCCGCGCCGACCGTGAGCAGGAGCTCGGCGCCGGGCACCGCCAGCATCCGGAGGATCCAGTTGACCTCCTTGCCCAGACCGCCGCTGCCGATCAGGACGATCCGCTCGCAGAAGTCGGGGTACTGGTAGACGAACTGCAGGGCCACGCCGCCGCCGAGCGACTGGCCGATCACCGTGCAGCGCTTGATGCCCTTGACCACCAGCAGGTCGCGCAGTGTCGACGCCATCGCACCGAGCGAGTAGTCGTCGAAGTCGAGTGAACTCTCCCCGTGACCGGGCAGGTCCGGGGCGATGACGTGGAAGTGGGCGTCCAGGCGCGGAATGAGTTCGCGCCACGTGGTCGAGCTGCCGGCCATGCCGTGGATGAGCAGGATCGTCGGCTTACCCTCGCCGGCGCCCGCCTCGCGGTAGGCCAGCTCTCGTCCGTGAAGTCTCGCAGTCTGCATGAATATTCCCCCTCGGGGACGGCCTCCCGCGCGTATCTCGTCGCAAGGAGCTCCAACGCTCATTGTGCGCCCGCGGGGACGTGAACGCAGTTTCCAGCATCACATCTAGGCCGAAAACTTCCGGGCCAGCCGATTGTGCCGGTGTCGGAACAACACGGTGACCACCATGCGCACCACCGGCCCCGGCAGCACCCTGCGGGGCTCGGCCCGCAGGGTGTCGGTCACCCGGGTGGAGCCGTCGGACAGGGCCTCGAGCTCGCGTCGGTGCTCCCACACGCGACACGAGCCCAGGCTCGAGCGCTCCTGGAAGTACCGGGGCGCTTCCAGCTCGACCAGCACCAGGTCGTCGTACTCCACCGGGATGACCCCGCCGAGCAGGATCCACGCCCGCCCGACCGGCCGCCCCAGCGGCACGTCCGCGATGGACGCGCCCGCCAGCGCGGCCGGGAACCGCATGGTCAGCAGCGGTCCGAACTCATCGGCCACGCCCTCAGCGGTGACGACGCGTGCCCACACCTCGTCGCGCGGGGCGCGGACCACGGTCGACCGCACCACCTCGACGACCGTCACGGCAACCGCAGACCGGAGATCGCACGGGCGATCACCAGCTGCTGGATCTGCTCGGTGCCCTCGAAGATGTCGTAGATCTTGGCGTCACGGTGCATCCGTTCGACCGGGTACTCGCGGGTGTACCCCACCCCGCCGAGGATCTGGATGGCGCGCTCGGTGGCCCACACGGCGGTACGGCCGGCCTTGAGCTTGGACATCGAGCCCTCGGCCCGGGCCATGGGCTGCCGGGTCGCGCCCAACCACGCGGCCCGGCGCACCAGCAGTCGCGAGGCGTCGATCTCCACCGCCATGTCCGCGAGCAGGAACGAGATGGCCTGGTTCTCGATGATCGGTCGGCCGAACACCACCCGTCCCTTGGCGTACTCGAGCGCGTACTCGTGTGCCGCGCGCGCGATGCCCACTGCCATCGCGCCCACGGTGGGTCGGGTCCGTTCGAACGTGGCCATGGCCGCCTGGCCCCCGGTCCGCTCGCCCTCCCGGGCGCGGGCCAGCTTCTCGTCGAGCTTCTCCTTGCCGCCCAGCAGCGCCGAGCCCGGCACCCGGACATCGTCGAAGAAGACGTCGGCGGTCGCCGACGCGCGCAGTCCGTGCTTCTTGAGTCGGGGTCCGGCCTCGATCCCGGGGGTCCCGGCCTCCATGACGAAGGCGGCCTGACCGCGGGAGCCGAGTTCCGGGTCCACCACCGCCTGCACCACCAGCACCGAGGCCACGCCGCCGTTGGTCACCCAGGCCTTCTGCCCGGAGATCACCCACTCGTCCGTGGCCTCGTCGTAGCGGGCGCGGGTGCGCATGTTGCCCACGTCGCTTCCGGCCTCCGGCTCGGACGAGCAGAACCCGCCGACCGCCGGTTCGGCTTCGGTGCCGTAGCAGCGGGGCACCCACTCGATGATCTGCTCCGTGGTCCCGGCCGAGGCGATGCCCGCCGCGGCGAGTCCGGTACCCATGATGGACAAGCCGATCCCCGCGTCGCCCCAGAACAGCTCCTCGCACAGGATCGGGTAGGACTGACCGGTGGCGTCCTGGCGCAGCGTGGCCATGATCTCGTAGCCGTACAGCCCGATCTTGGCGGCCTCCTGAATGATCGGCCAGGGCGTCTCCTCGCGCTCGTCCCACTCGCGGGCGGCCGGCCTGATGACCTCCTCGGCGAAGGCGTGGGCCCAGGTCTGCAGCTCCTGCTGCTCCTCGGTCAGTCCCATGTCGAAGGTCATCTGGTCCTCTCGTCGTCGTTGACGTTGTCGTCGTGGTTGTCGTCGTGGTTGTTGTTGTTGCTGTGGTTGTTGCCGTCGTCGTCACTCCCGGCAGCGTCGTCTCCCTCGGCGTCGGGTCCGGTCACCTCGCTGCGGTCGGGCACCAGACCCGGTTCCCCACCCGGGCCGCCACCGCGCCCGCCGTCCCCACCGGCCAGGGATCTCACCACCGCATTGGCCATCGCGGTGACGGGAACGGCGAACAGCGCGCCCACGATGCCGAACAGGTACGTCCCCGCGGCCACCACCACGATCACCGCCAGCGGGTGGAGCGACACCGCGTGCCCCATGAGGACGGGTTGCAACACGTGGGACTCGAGCTGGTGGACCACCACGACGATCGCCAGCATCGCCACCGCGATCACCGGCCCCCTCTCCACCAGAGCGAGGACCGTGGGGATCGATCCGGCGACGAGGATCCCGATAATGGGGACGAAGGACGCGAGGAACACCACCACGACGATCGGGATCACGAACGGCACCCGCAGCACGGCCGCACCTATGCCGACCCCGGCGGCGTTGATGGCGGCCACGATGAGCTGGGTCCGGGTGTAGGCGCCGAGGCTGACCCAGCCGTTGCGGAACGCCCGGTCGGCGCGCCCGCGGCCCGCCCGCGGGAACCACCGGACGAAGAACGCCCACAGCTTCTCGCCGTGGTAGAGGAAGAAGAACAACGACACCAGACAGATGAGCAGGCCGGCCACCGCGTCGACGGCGGTGTGACCGAACTGGACCGCACCGGCGGCCACGGCCTCCGAATGGGACTCGATCCAGCCGCGGGCCTGGGTGACGGCGGCCTGCAGGCGATCGGCGGTGAGGTGGAGGGGGCCCTCCTCGAGCCACTGCAGGGCGCTGTCGGTTGCGCTGCTGAGCTTCTCCCGCATCTCCGGGAACCCGGTCGCGAGCTGGTTGGCCACCGCCGTCAGCGCCCCGAGGACCAGGGCCAGAACCCCGAGGACGACGACGAGGGCGGCCCCGGCGCGCGGGACCCGCGCGGGGACGCGATCCACCACCGGTCTGAGCATGGCCGCGAGCAACACCGCGATGGCGATCGGGGCGATGATCACCGAGAGCCGGCCGATCGCCTGCCCGAGGATCCACCCGCCGCCCGCGATGAGGAGCAGGCACGCCGACCACGCTGCCGCCAGCACTATCGGTGAGGGCAGGAGGGCCCGGGTGATCGTGGCCGTCACGGCGTCGTCGCCGTGGGATCCCGGAGTCGTCATGGTCCTCACCCTAAGCGCGCTGACCTCCGGTGACGCCGAGTTCGTACACGTGGAGGCCACGTGGCGGGAGAGAACCTTTCCGACCGGATCCCGTCCGGCGGCCGCTGACCGCCGTCAGGGCTCGCGAGCGGTCTCCCGAGGACCTCCGGAGGTTACCCCTCCCACACGCTCTCCGCGACAGGTTGCACGGTCCACGTGGAGTGGAAAAGTGGGTGTGACACCCGTGCACTCACACCCAACCCTCGGAGGAGTCACATGTCCGACAAGAAGTCCGCCGCATCCAAGACCGCCGGCGCCGCGGCCAAGAAGGTCGCCGACGCCGCCGGCACACTCGCCGATCAGGTCATCGGCGGCGGGGACGTCGTGCCCGGCGTCCCGGCCCCGAAGCCCCCCTCGCTCGAGGAGCCCACCGACCCGACCGGCCCCCTGCCCCCCAAGCCGGACCAGAAGGGCGCCACGCCGTTCAGCCCCACCGGGGCCGAGTCCGCGGACACCGAGGACGCCGCCCGCCAGCAGGGCGAGTTCCTCACCACCGCGCAGGGTGCACGGGTCTCCGACACGGACCACTCCCAGAAGGCCGGCCGTCGCGGCCCGACCCTCCTGCAGGACCACCACCTGCGGGAGAAGATCACCCACTTCGACCACGAGCGGATCCCGGAGCGCGTGGTCCACGCCCGCGGCGCGGGAGCTCACGGTGTCTTCGAGGCCAACGGCGCGGCGGCGAGCGTGTGCCGGGCGGGGCTGTTCGCGGAGGGTGCGAAGACCGAGGTCTTCGTCCGCTTCTCCACCGTCCTCGGCTCGCGCGGCTCCGCCGACACCGTGCGGGACACCCGCGGGTTCGCCACCAAGTTCTACTCGGAGGAGGGGACCTGGGACCTGGTCGGCAACAACATCCCCGTGTTCTTCATCCAGGACGCGATCAAGTTCCCGGACGTCATCCACGCCGGCAAGCCGCACCCGGACCGGGAGATCCCCCAGGCCCAGAGCGCGCACGACACCTTCTGGGACTTCGTCTCACTCCACACCGAGGGCCAGGCGCACGCGATGTGGAACATGTCCGACCGCGGCATCCCCCGCTCCTACCGGATGATGGAGGGCTTCGGCGTCCACACGTTCCGGCTGATCAACGCCGCGGGTGAGACGAACCTGGTCAAGTTCCACTGGAAGCCCCACCTCGGCGTGCACTCGCTGCTGTGGGAGGAGGCGCAGATCGCGGCCGGCATGGATCCGGACCTGCACCGCCGTGACCTGGCCGACGCCATCGAGGCGGGCGCGTTTCCCAAGTGGGATCTGGGCATCCAGGTGTTCCCCGACACGGTCGACGAGAACGGGGTGAGCGAGATGTTCCACGGCATCGACCTGCTCGACCCGACCAAGTTCGTCCCGGAGGAGCTCGCGCCGGTCCAGGTGATCGGCACCATGACTCTCAACGCCAACCCCAAGAACTACTTCGCCGAGACCGAGCAGATCGCGTTCCACCCCGGCCATCTCGTGCCGGGCATCGACGTGACCAACGACCCGCTCCTCCAGGGCCGGCTGTTCTCGTACCTCGACACCCAGATCTCCCGGCTGGGCGGCCCGAACTTCGGGCAGCTGCCCATCAACCGGCCGCACGCCCCGGTCAACGACATGCTGCGGGACGGCATGCACCAGACCGCCGACCACGTGGGTGTGGCGCCGTACAAGCCGAACAGTCTCGACGGGGGCTGCCCGTTCCTGGCCGGCGCCGACGACGGTGCCCTGGTCGAGGTGGCGCAGCACATCGCCGACGCGCAGGTGGTGCGGGACGCCCCGGCCACGTTCGACGACCACTACTCGCAGGCGACGCTGTTCTACAACAGCCTGACGGACGTGGAGAAGGAGCACGTCGCCGGCGCGTACACCTTCGAGCTGGGCAAGTGCTACGAGGAGAACATCAAGACCCGCCAGGTCGAGCAGTTGGCCCACATCGATCACGACCTCGCCGTCACCGTCGCCACCGGTCTCGGTCTCCCCGCCCCGGCCAAGGTCCCCACGGCCGAGGTCGTCACGAGCCCCGCCCTGTCCCAGATCGGGCGTGAGTGGCCCTCCGACGGGCGCCTCATCGGGATCCTCGTCACCGAGGCCTCCGATGTCGCCGCGGTCAAGACGCTGGAGCAGGCCGTGTTCGACGACGACATGGTCCCGCTCGTGATCGCCCCTTCCGGCGGCAAGCTCAGGGGCGGCGATCCGGACGATCCCGAGACGGTCACGGTGTCACGGACCTACCGCACCCAGCGGTCCATCGAGTTCGACGCGCTGGTCGTGGTGGACCTGCCCGCCGACGCGAACACGGACGTGCTGATCAGCGAGATGTTCCGCCACAAGAAGGCGATCGCCTCGCTCGCGCCGATCGATCGGTTCGCCGACTTCGGGCTCACCGCCGACACCCCCGGCGTCGTGGCGGTGGACGAGGCGTCGGGCGTCCTGCCCGCGCTGAAGCCGCTGCTGGCCACCCACCGTGCGTGGGACCGGCCGGATCCCGCACGGATCTGACCGGTAGCGCAGGTCTGATGCCTCTCGAGGTCTGATGCCTGCGCGGGCCTGATGTCCCGGATCGGGGCGGCGGACCGACACCCGGGGGTAGCGTCGGCGGCATGATGGACAGCGAATCGACCAGCTCGTCCGGGGCCGACACCGCCGCCCCCGGGTTCCGCCTCGAGGCCAGTCGGGTCATCGCGGCGCCGGCGGACCGGGTGTTCGCCGTGCTCTGCGATCCCGACGGCCACGTGGCCATCGACTCCTCGGGCATGCTCCAGTCCGCCGAGGGGTCGACGGTCACGGCGTCGGGCGACCGGTTCGTGGTCCACATGGACCGGGAGTCACTCGGCGACTACGACCTCGGCCGATACGACGTCACCGTGATCATCACCCGGTTCGAGCCCGGCGAGGAGATCGCCTGGACCATCGACGGCCAGATCAAGCCGCCGATCGGTCACACTTACGGGTACCGCCTGATCCCGCTCGACGGCGGGGACGAGGGCGGGGATCACGGCGGGGACCGCACCGAGGTCGTGAGCTACTACGACTGGTCCGACGCCCACCCCGACTGGCGCGATTCCGGCATTCTGCCGGTGCTGGACGCGTCGGCACTCAAAGCGACACTGGGCATCCTCGAAAGGGCTGTCCGGAGAGGGTACGTCCGTGGTTGATCCGCACACTCCCGACTCGACCACCGCGCCGGCGACGCCCCGCTCGTCGACACCACCGCGGTCCGAGGAGATCTCCTTCTCCCGCGGAAACCTCCGGTTCCGGGCCATCGACTCCGGCCCGGCCGACGGCGAGGTAGTGGTCCTCCTCCACGGCTTCCCGCAGCGCACGAGCAGCTGGGACGCGGTGGCTCCCCGCCTCCACGCGGCCGGGTTCCGGACGCTGGTCCTGGATCAGCGGGGATACTGCTCCACCGCCCGCCCCAGGGGTCGGCGGGCGTACCGACTGTCCGAGCTGGTGGGCGACGTCATCGCCCTACTCGACAGCGCCGACCTCCCCGCCGCACATGTCGTCGGACACGACTGGGGCGCGGCCGTGGCGTGGGGCGTGGCCGCCTCGCATCCCGACCGGGTCCGCTCGCTCACCGCGGTGTCGGTCCCCCACCCGGCGGCCTTCCTGCGGGCGATGATCCTCTCCGACCAGCTGCTGCGCTCCTGGTACATCGGAATGTTCCAACTCCCGTGGCTGCCCGAGCGTTTGCTCACCTCGCACGGCGACCGACCGGAACGGGCCCTGGCCGCGATGGGCATGACCCCGGAGATGATCGGGCGTTTCCGCAGCGAGATGGTCGCCGACGGTGCCGTGCCCGGCGGACTGGGGTGGTACCGCGCGCTGCCCTTCACCTCACCCAGGAAGGCGACCGCCCGCGTCCGCGTACCCACGACCTTCGTCTGGAGCGATCACGACCCGGCCCTCGGCCGCGGTGGCGCCGAACGGACGGCCCGCTTCGTGGACGCGGACTACCGCTTTGTGGAGATGAACGGCGCGAGCCACTGGATACCGGAGGAACGCCCGGTCGAGCTGGCCCGGGAGATCATCGCCCGCGCCGGAGGCTGACCCGCGCAACCGGACGGGCGATCGGCCGGGCGCGCCGGGGGACCTGGTCGCGATCGGTCCGGCGCACACGTCACCGGGTGCACACGCCATGGCCTGCTGACACGCTGGGCGGATGCTCCTCATCTTCGGCTTCAAGAACTCGTCCCGGAACCTCGGGTTGGCACAGGTCAGGTGCCCGCACTGCGGCAACCACGCGGCCCAGCGGGTGGACCGCAACAGGCGTGCGTTCTCCGTGTTCTTCATCCCGATCATGCCGCTGGGTTCGTCGTTCTCCGCCACGTGCACGGCCTGCGGATCGACCACCAAGATCAGCGGAGACCAGGCAGACCGGATCCTGGCCGGCGCGTACTGACCCGACCCCCCTGAGACGCCGCGGGGTCAGAGGTGCCGTGGGTCAGTCCTCCGTCTCCCACGGCGGCGGGATCATGGCGGCGACCGCGGCAGCCGCCAGCGCGACCCCGCACCCGAGCAGCAGGCCCACGCGGAAACCGGTCTCGGTGGGCACGAACAGCCCCCCGAAGTCCACGGACATCTGCGTGAGGATCACTCCGAGTACCGCCGCGGCGGAGGTGGTACCGATCGAGCGCATGAGCGTGTTGACGCTGTTGGCGGACCCCATCTCGGAGTGCGGCACCGACGACATGATGAGGGCGGGCATGGCACCGTAGGCCAGACCCACACCGGAGCTGGTGATGACGGCCGCGATCATGACGCCCCACGTCGAGCCCATGAGGAACATGGCGGAGGCGTACCCCGACGCGATGACCAGTGATCCCAGGATGAGCGTGGGCTTGGGGCCCCGGGTGGTGATGAGTCGCCCGCTGATCGGCGAGACGGCCATCATGGCCAACCCGCCGGGCGCGATCCACAGGCCCATCGCGACCATCGACTGCCCGAGCCCGTGGCCGGTGGCCACCGGGAGCTGGAGGATCTGCGGGATCACGAGGAGCTGCGCGTACAGACCCATGCCCACGAGGATCGAGGCGATGTTGGTCAGCAGGACCGGCCGGCGGGCCGCCACCCGCAGGTCGATGAGCGGGGACGGGTGGCGCAGGACCCACCAGCCCCACACCGGGAACGCCACGGCAGCCAGGGCGAACAGCCCGAGGGTCAGTGCGGAGAGCCAGCCCCAGTCCGCGCCCTTCGACACCGCCAGCAGGAGCGAGATCAGGCCCACCGCGAGGCCCACGGCTCCGATCGGGTCCAGGGTCCCGTCGGGTTTGGCGGCGGGCAATGACCGGATGCGCAAGGCCATCATGGCGATGATCCCCACGCCGAGCACCGCCGTGCCCCAGAACATCCACTGCCAGGAGCCGTACTGGGCGAGGGCGGCCGCCGCCGGGAGCCCGAGCGCACCACCGACCCCCAGCGAGGAGCTCATGAGGGCGATCGACGGACCGAGTCGCGCGGCGGGCAGCACCTCGCGCATCGTCGCGATGCCGATCGGGATCACGCCGATCCCGACGCCCTGGAGCGCGCGACCGATGAGCATCGGCCACAGCGAGGTGGCCAGGGCGCACAGGACGGACCCGACGACCATCACCGCGGTGACGCCGATCAGGACGTTCTTCTTGGGATAGAGGTCGCCGAGGCGGCCCATCACGGGGCCCGCCACCGCTCCCGCGAGGAGGGTCACGGTGACGACCCACGCAGCGTTGGTCGCCGAGGTGCCGAGGATGGCGGGCAGCATCCCCAGCAGCGGTATCACCAGGGTCTGGGTGAGGGACATGACGATCCCGCCGAAGGCCAGGACGACGATCAGCCCGTTCTGCTCCGCCCGAACGGCGTCCCCGCCCCGCGTCCTGCCGCCCATTGATGTGTCCTCTCGGAGACCCTTTAGTCGGACACTACAGACAGGTGTCGAACGCGTTCACTTTCGACCCCGGGCCCTTGTGGTCCACATCACCCGGTGCGAGCATGGCAGAGGTGAACACCACCGGCACGACCCGGCGGGCCACCCGCCGACCCCCCGCTACCGTGACCGCGACCCTCGCCGCCACGGCCGTCGCGCTGGCTGCCGCCCTCGCGGCCCCGGCCACCGCGAACGCACAGGACTCCTCCGAGGCCCTCGTTCAACTCCTGCCCGCCCCGAACCGTCTGGTCGCCTGGGGCGGATCTCCCACCGGTGCGTGCGCTGGTGCCGTGTCCACCTCACTGCGAGGTGATGGCTATCCCGGGTCGGCCAGTGTGAGCTGGGCCTTCGCGGTTGTCGGCGTGGGTCCGTGCAACCTCACCGCCACGCTCTCCTGGCGCAACCTGGACACCGGCACGAGCGGGACGAAGATCGCGCAGATCCCCCACCCGCGGATCTCCCTCGGAATCCCGGACCCCATCGCGCACCCCTACGACGCGATGATCCCCACCGGATCCGGCAGGGTCGAATACCGACTCACCACCACCGGGGGGGCCGTGGCGGGACCGATCGTCGTCGACACCGTCGCCTACACCGGCTGACCCCGCACCGGGTTCCGTCAGCCCAGTAGGCCCTCGTACGCGTGCCGCCAGTCCTCGACCGGCGGGACCAGGATGTTCTCCCCGAGCACCTGCACGAGCACCGTCGAGGCGCCCGCGTCCAGGTGCTCCTGCACCCGCGCCCGGGTGGCCTCGACGCCCCGCGTCACCATGGCCGACTGGAGGCGGTCGCTGCCGCCTCGGACGTAGTCGGACTCGTCGAAGCCCTGGCGGGTCCAGGAGTTCCGGTAGTTGGGCAACCCGGTGTAGATGTTCAGGTGGTCTCGGGCCCGCGACCGCCACAGCTCGTCGTCGTCCTCCACGCCCGCGGCGACCACCGCGGCGTGTTCCACGACCAGCGCCGGTCCGTCCTCCCCGGTTCCGCCGAGGATCTCGCGCGCCCGCGCGGTGTGCTCGGGGAGGGTCAGGTACGGGTGCGCGCCGGCGGTCCGGTCCCGGGACAGTTCGAGCATCTTGGGACCGAGCGCGGCCAGGACCACCGGCGGCATGGTGTCCTCCCCCGCCGCCATGGGCTGGGTCCTGTCGAGCGCGTCGAGGTACTCGCGCATCGCCGACAGCGGGCGCCCGTAGTTGTGCCCGCGGTGTCGTTCGACCAGCGGGGCGTGGGACACGCCCAGACCCAGGACGAACCGGCCGGGGTGCATGGCCTCGATGGTGCGCGCGGCCGCCCCCGCCGCCGAGGCGTCCCGGCCGTAGATGTTGGCGATACCCGTGCCGATGGCCATGCGGCGGGTGGCCCCCAGATAGAGCTGCGCGGCGGTGAACGCCTCGCGCCCGACGGCCTCGCCGAACCAGAGTGACCCCCAGCCCTGCTCCTCGAGCTCGCCGAGCAGATCCGGGATCCCGGCCGGCGGCACGCCCTCCAGGGAGCCCGTCCACAGACCGACCCTCCCCAGTTGATCGCGGCCCGCCTGGGTGCCGCCCGCGTGGTTGTCGCCGGCCCGGTCGGATGCGTCGTCGAGGGGAGCACTCATGCACCCGAGTGTGCCCGACCTCGCGGAGGTTCTGCGGGGATTGCCCGGCGGGAGAGGTTTCACGCCGAAACCCCGTCTCACGCGCCTGGGCGCGCCAGACTGGGCTCGAACATGTTCCAGCGGCGGCCTGGGGCACCGAGGAGACGAGACAACCGATGTACGAGTGGTCCGAGACCGATCTGATGATCCGGGAAGCCGTGCGGGGCTTCATCGCCAAGGAGATCCGCCCGAATCTGGATGCCCTCGAGAGCGGGGAGATGCCGCCTTATCCGATCATCCGTAAGTTGTTCGCGGAGTTCGGGATCGACACGATGGCCGCCGACGGCGTGGAGAAGATGCTCGCCAGGCAGCGGGCGCGGGAGTCGGACGGTTCGGAGAGTTCGGGCGGGTCGGGCGGTTCGGGCGGTTCGGGCGGAGCCTTCGAGGGCCAGGACTCGCTGATGGCGGTGGTGATCAGCGAACTCGCCGGGGCGTGCATGGGTCTGGTGTCGGCGCTCGGGGTGAGCATCGGACTGGGCGCCACGACCATCATGTCGCGCGGGACGTTGGCGCAGAAGGAACGCTGGCTCCCGGGCATCGTCACCATGGAGAAGGTCGCGTCATGGGCGATCACGGAACCGGACTCGGGGTCCGACGCCTTCGGCGGGATGCGGACCTACGTGCGGAGGGACGGCGACGACTACATCCTCAACGGCCGAAAGACGTTCATCACCAACGGCCCGCACGCCGACGTGATGATCGTCTACGCCAAGCTCGACGAGGGCGCTCCGGCCGGTGCCGACCACCGCGACGCCGCGGCGGCCAGGCGCGACCGCAAGGTCCTGACCTTCGTACTGGACACGGGGATGGACGGCCTCACCCAGAGCGCGCCGTTCAAGAAGATGGGACTGCACAGCTCCCCCACCGGCGAGTTGTTCTTCGACGACGTCCGGCTCGGCCGCGACCGCCTGCTGGGGGAGACCGAGGAACACCGCGGTGGCGACGGGCGCGAATCCGCCAAGTCCAGCTTCACCGCCGAGCGCACCGGAGTGGCGATCATGGCGCTGGGCATCATCCAGGAATGTCACCGGCTCTGCGTGGACTACTCGCGCGAGCGCACCCTCTGGGGCCAGGAGATCGGACGGTTCCAGCTGATCCAGCTCAAACTCGCCCGGATGGAGGTGGCCCGGATCAACGTGCAGAACATGGTGTTCCACTCCATCGAGCGCGCCCGGGCGGGAAAGCCCCTCACCCTGGCCGAGGCGTCGGCGATGAAGCTCTACTCGTCCGAGGCGGCCACCGAGGTCGCGATGGACGCGGTGCAGCTCTTCGGCGGCAACGGGTACATGGCGGAATACCGGGTCGAGCAACTCGCCAGGGATGCCAAGTCGCTCATGATCTACGCCGGTAGTAACGAGATCCAGGTGACCCACATCGCCAAGGGGTTGCTGGGTCGCTGATCGCCGGATGACGTCCCCGTAACCCGCCCGTACCGTGGAAACACGGAGTAACCGGAGGTGGTGTCACATCGAGTCGGAGAAGTTCACCAACTGGTCCGGGAGCGTCGAGTTCACGCCCCGGTCCCGGATCCGCGCGAGGGACAGCGCTGAGGTGGTGTCAGCCGTCCGCCGGGCGCGCGAGCACGGGCGGTCCGTCAGGCCCGTGGGGTCCGGCCACTCCTCGATGCCGCTGGTGGCCACGGACGACGTGCTCCTCTCGGTCGACGATCTGTCGGGCGTCGAGGCCACCGACCCCGAGCGCGGGCTCGCGACCGTGCTCCCCGGGACGGGACTGGCGGACCTGGGCGCGGAACTCCGCGAGTCCGGACTGGGGTTAGAAAACCTCGGGGACGTCGACTACCAGTCCATCGCCGGCGCGATCGGCACCGGAACCCACGGGACCGGAGCGCGCCTGGGCAACCTCTCCTCCACCCTCGTCGGGGGAACACTCGTCACGGGAACGGGGGACGAGGTCTCGTTCGGGCACGAGGCCGGCGCCACCGAAGAGAACCGCGGGGATAGCGCTCACGGGCGACCCGAGGGCGTGGCCGACGACGACCTGGCGCGAGCGGCGCAGGTCTCGCTAGGGGCGCTGGGCGTGTTCACCCGCATGACGCTGCGCGTCCGTCCGTATTACGAACTGCATCGCCGGAACTGGATGACCCACATCGACTGGGTGCTGGACAACTACGCCGAACTGGTCGACTCGCACCGCCACATGGACTTCTACTGGTATCCGCGGAGCGACCTGGCCCAGGTGCGTCTGCTCGACGAGCCGGGGCGGGAGCCGGATCTCCGGCCGCCTCCCGGCAGTCTCAAGACCGAGGAGACGGGACCGGCGTACGAGATCCTTCCCAACGACCGGCACCTGCTGTTCGAGGAGATGGAGTACGCGCTACCGCTGGACACCGAGCTGGCGGCGTTTCGCCGGGCCAGGGAACGGATCAAGGCACGACACCGGTCGATCGTGGGATGGCGCGTCCTGGTTCGGACGGTGGCTGCCGACCAAGGGCTCCTCAGCCCGTTCCACGGGCGCCCGTCCATGACCATCGCCCTCCTACAGAACGCCTCCCTGCCCCACGAGGAGTACTTCTCGGACATGGAGCCGCTGTTCCTCGAGCACGCTGGCAGGCCCCACTGGGGCAAGAAACACCGGCTGGGCGCCGACGAGCTCGCGGCGAGGTACCCGGAGTGGGACGAGTTCTCCCGCGTCCGGGAGCGTCTGGACCCGGACGGTGTCTTCCTCAACGATCATCTGCGCGAACTACTGGTGACGGGCACGGGCCCCGCTGCACCGGGAGGGCGGTGAGACCCATGACAGATACGCGATCAGAGGCGACCGGGAGCACCCGGTGGTCCTTCTCCTCGGGGTGGATCCCCGAACAGAGCACCGGCCACGAGCCCGAGTTCACGAGCCGGGTGGAACTACGTCTGCTCAACACCGCCGCCGAGGACTCCTGCGTCCGGGCGACCATCTATCACGAGGACCGCGAGCCGGTGGGGCCGTACGAGATCCTCGTCTCGGGGCGCAGGGTCCGTCATCTCCGCGTCAACGACCTCATCGACCCGGAGGCGGTTCCGCTGGGGCGCCCCTTCGGGGTGGTGCTGGACAGCGACGTGCCCGTCGTGGCGGAGCTCGTCTACATCGACACCAGGCGGGACCACCTCGCCGTCACCTCGCTACCCGGTTCCGCCGGGCATCCCGGCGGCTCCGGTGACCCCGGTGGACCCGCGAACTGACGTGCCCCGCCTGGTCGAGGGCGCGCGCCGCCGTGCGGCCGAGTCCTGGGCGCGGGTAGCCCGATACGCCCCCACCCTGCTCCTCGCCGC
>NZ_JAALDX010000236.1 GCF_014145095.1 Dietzia sp. SLG310A2-38A2
CACGAGGATCACCGCGAGCACGAACTCGGGGGTCGCGAGCAGCACGGCCGCGGTGAGCGAGGTCCTCCGGTCCGTACGGGACCCGGCCCGGGCTCCGGCGAGCACCCCGCCGCCGAGTCCGGCCACCACGGCCACGGGGATCGCCGCGAGCAGGAGTAGGCCGGTCCGCGAGAGCGGCTCCCTGATCTGGTCGGCGACCGGGATGCCCGAGGCCGAGAGCCCCGGCTCACCCAGGACCATCCCCCCGAGCCACTCCACGAACCGCTCGGCGACAGGGAGGTCGAGACCCAGCTCGGCTCGTCGGCGGGTGAGCCAGGAGGCGTCGGTGGTCACGAACGACGCTGTCGCGGCGTCTCCGGGGAGCGTGTCGACCAACCAGAAGGCCAGCACGACGGTGACCGCGAAGGTGAGGAGCGTCTGGGCGATCCGCACCCCCGCGCGTCTGGGCGTCATCAGTCGGGGCGGGACCCGAAGAACGGAGCCGACTGGCTCGAGGGGACGTCGCCGGCGGCGTCGGTGGTGCCGTTGAGGAACGGTTGGTATCCCCAGATGAGCTGGCCCCCTCGCTCGGACACCTCCACGGCGAGCTCGGAGACCGCCGCCTGGCGTTCGGCGTCGTCGGTGATCGCCGCGGCGTCGGCCAGTCGCCGGTCCCACCTCGCATCGGCACCGAATCCGTCGAGGTTGAAGCCGCCAGCGGTACCCGTGGTGAACGGCAGCGCGGTGGCCGTCGAACGGTTGACCCAGTAGATGGAGAACAGTGGCAGCTCCATCAGCCCCGGGATGTCGGCGAAGTAGGCCGCCGGGTCCCGCCGATCGAGCGTGAGGGTGAGGCCGGCCTCCCGGGCCTGGGTGACCAGGAGTTCGGCGGCATCGTTGAGGCCGGGGACCACGTCCGAGGTCACCAAGGTGAGCTCGTCGACCCCCGCATCCTCGAGCAGGGTCCGCGCCCGGGCGACGTCGCGGGTGACCCCGGAGAGGTCCTCGGGGTAATTGCTGATCCCCTTGCCCAGGACGTCCTCGCCCACGACCGCGCCTTGACCGAGTACGGTGCCGACGAGGCTCTCCCGGTCGACCAGCAGTTTGAACGCCGTGCGCACATTCTCGTCGTCGAACGGGGCGACCCGTGTGTTGAGGATGAGACCCAGCGCCTTGGAATCCGCCGGGCCACCCTCGGTGATCCGCGCCGGGTCGGTCACTGTGCGTGCGGCGGTGACCGGGAGGTCGTTGGCGTAGTCGACGTCGCCGGAGACCACCGCGCGGGCTCGGGCGTCCGGGTCCGGGATCGACCGCACCTCGAGTCGGTCGATGCCGACACCCGGGTGATGGGGGTTGGGGGAGAAGACCCACCCGTCCTCAGCTGATCCTGACTCGAGGACGAAGGGCCCTGAACCGACACCGGTCTGGGGGTCTCCGCCCTTGAACACGGCGCTCTGCGGAGCCAGTACCGCCTCGACGAAGTCGGCGCGCGGAGCGCTGAGGTGCAGCTCGAGCGTGTGCTCGTCGACAGCGCGGGACGCGTCGGCGTCGAGTGGGGCGAGGAAGGACCCGGCCATCGGGGAGGCGGAGGTGTAGACCAGTGAGGCCAGGGCGTCGTCGGCGGTCACCGGGGAGCCGTCCGAGAAGGTGGCGCCGGGCCGGAGCCGGACCGTCCACACGTCGGCCTCGTCATTGGAGGTGATCGACTCGGCCAGCTGGGGCACCGGTTCGTTGTCGAGGAGGACGACCAGTGAGTCGTAGACGGCGACGATGCCGACCCAGGTTCCCGGTGAGGTCGCGGCGGCGGGGTCGAGTGTGTCCCCCGGGGAGACCATCGCGGCCACGCGGACGGTGCCTCCCTCCCCGTTCGAGCCGGAACCGGCACCGGCGCCGTGTCCGCCTCCGTCCTCGGTGGCGCAGGCGCCCAGGGTGAGTCCGGCACCGGTGACGGCGCCGGTGACGGCGATGAGACGGAGGAATCCGCGGCGGTCCATGAGTGTGGTGGTCCTTAGGTGAGTGAGTGAGTGGGCAGCGGTGGGTGGGTCGGGTCGCGTCAGCCGAGGCCGGCCCGGACGCGGAAGAGGTCCTGATCGATCCACAGCGCCGCGGCCTGCCCCGCGGCGACGGCGCGGGCCACGAAGGCGAGCGGGACGGGGTCATCGCGACGACGGGCGCAGTCGCCGGCCGCGAACACGCGCGGGTCGGACGTGCGCTGTTGCCAGTCCACCAGGATGTGCGCGCCCTCGGTGTCGATCTCGAGCCCGAGGACGGAGTGGCGTGATTGTTCGCGGGGCGTGTGGAACACCGCGCCGAAGGTGAGGTCCTCGCCACCGGCGCACACCGTGAGGGCGCCGTCGGTCCCCGTGACCTCGGTGACGGGACGGTGATCGAGGACGATGCCGTTGCGTGCGAGGGTCTCGTGGATCTCCTCGGGTACCGGGTGGCCGTTGGTGAGCAGGGTGACGTCGCGGGAGAAGTGGGTGGCGAGATAGACCGCCTGCAACCCCGGCTGGGCGGGGTTCTCCGGGTCGTCGGTGAGGACGGCGAGTCGCCGCCCGTCGACCTCGTGACCGTGGCAGAACGGGCAGTGGAAGACCCCTTGTCCGAAGCGCTCCGCCACACCGGGGATCCCGCTCACGTCGTCGCGGACTCCGGCGGTGACCAGCAGTCGCTCGGCCAGGAACGAGCCACCGTCCGAGGTCGAGAGTCGGATCGGCGTGTCGGCGTCGGTCACCTCGAGGCCCGTCACGGTCGAGTGCACGATCTCGACGTTCGGATGACCGGCGACCTCATCCATCCCCACACTGCGCAGCTCTCCGGGAGGCCGGCCGTCGAGACCGAGGTACATGTGCATCTCGGTCGCGGGCGAGTTGCGCGGTTGCCCGGAGTCGATGAGCACGACCGTCCGCTTCTGGCGGCCCAGCACGAGTGCTGCGGTGAGACCGGCCGGTCCGGCGCCGATCACGGCGACCTCGACTGCCGTGGGGGTGGGTGATGTCATGGCGGCTTCCTGGTGATGGTGCGAGGACGGGCGGTCGTCCCTCTCGCACTGGGGAGACGAGCAACGACTGTAGAGACTGTATTGAAAACGAGTCCCATTATCAATAGAATCGTCCCGGTGGCGCCGTGGCTCCGTCCGGACGGCGACTGTTCCCGTGTGAGCGAGAGGTGGGGTCATGCCGTCGAACCGGTCCGTAGTCGCAGCTGCCGTCTGCGACATCCTGGAGGTCGACTCGGTGGGACCGGGCAAACTGGTGGACCTCGGGCTCGACTCCCTCTCGGCGGTGCGGCTCCAGAGGCTGCTGGTGGAGCGGACCGGGGTGAGGGTCCCCCTGCGTGACTTCGTGGGAGACATCGACCTCGAGTCACTCGAGCGGCGTTGTGCGGCCGCGGAGATGTCACCGGGGAGGTCGACGGAGAGGTCGGCAGCGGTGTCGCCTGCGGGGGAGGGTGGGGTCGACGATGGAGGCGAGTCCTCCACCGACGGGGCGGACCGCGAGTCGGTCCCGGGAACCTTCGCCCTGAGTCCCGTACAGAGCACCTACTGGGTCGGCCGAGGTGACGACTACCCACTCGGCGGGGTCTCGACCTACTTCTACTCCGAGTACGAGATCGCCCCGCCTCCCGGTACGGACGCCCTCTCGACCGTGAGGGAGCTCGAGTCGGCGTGGAACCGGGTGGTGGCCCGTCACCCGATGCTCCGTGCGGTGGTCGGTCGCGACGGGGCGGGTCGGATCCTCGACGACCCAGGGGTCCACCGGTTCGAGATCGTGGACCTGCGCTCGGATCCCGACCCGCAGGCGGGTGAGGAGGGGGCTCGTCAGGATCTCTCCCACCGTCGCGCGCCCGCTCACAGATGGCCTGTGCACACCCTCGCCGCGGTCCTGCGACCGGATGGCTCGCTGGTCCAGTGCGTGGGTTTCGATGTGTTGCTCATCGACTTCCCCAGCATCCGGCGTGTTCTCGACGAATGGGGCTCGGAATACCGGCACCAACGAGGGGGCGAGGCCGCACCGGGGAACGGGGTGGTGCCCCCACCCGCCCTCCGGCGCTCCGAGGTTGCCGAGCGCGCCGCCATGGAGTTCTGGCGGGGGAGAGCGCAGGACCTGCCGGGTGGGCCGTGGGACACCGCGCATCTGCGGGCCGAGCAGATCACCCCCCCGCGGTTCCGGCGTTCCGAGGGTCGAGTCGACCACGACGTCTGGGAGGATTTCCGCGCGGCGGCCCGTGCGCACGGCGTCTCGCCCGCAGGAGCGCTCGCGTCGTTGTTCTCTCTCGCCCTCCGGCGCTTCGGCGCCCGGGACCGCTTCTGTCTGGTCACCACTCTGTTCAACCCCGAAGCACGGGAGGAACCGGGCGTGGGGGACACCACCCGGATCGCCCTACTCGACACCGACCGGGTGGATTCCGCCGAGGGGTTCGCGGACTACGCAGTGAGGGTGACCCGCAACTTCTGGGATGCGGTGGACCATTCCGCGGTACCGGCCTCGCGCGTGGTCGGTGAGGTGCTCGGGCCGTCGACCGGCATCCCCGAACACCCCGTCGTCTTTACCACCTCCATCGGGGACCGCGCCGGGGCGCGCACGGACGCCTGGCTCGGCCGACGCGGGTTCGGGGTGTCCCAGACCCCGCAGGTCCTGCTCGACGCGATCCACTGGGAGGAGGACGACGAGCTCGTCCTGGCCTGGGACCACGTGATCGGAGCGGTCGACGAGAGCGTCGTCGACGGCATGCGCCATGCGGTCCAGGCGGCCGTCGCGGTGTTGGCACGCGACGAGGCCGCCTGGACGCGACCGGGTTTGTTCCTCGACCCCTGGGTCCGTACCCCGAGGCCCCGACCGGTGTCCTACTCCAGCGGCCCGGGTCTCCACGAGCCGGTGCTGGCGGCGCTGGACGAGGACGGAGGGCGGCGGGTGGTCTCGCAGGGCGACCGGGTCGCGGATGCCGACGAACTCGCATCCATCGCGGCGTGGACCCGCGGTGAGCTGGCGTCCCGGGGGGTCTCCCCCGAGGAGCCGATCCTCGTCCAGCTCGGTAAATCGGTGGAACAGATCGGCATCGTCCTCGGGATCACCTCGGCGGGCGCCGCCTACGTGCCCGTCGACCCGGCATGGCCGCTCACACGCGTCGAACGAATCGCTGCCCGCGCCGGCGCCCGGTTCGCCTTCGCCGCGGAGGGGACGACTCTGCCCGACGGGGTCACGGCGATACCCGCTGTGGTCCCGCGGCAGGCGGACGGTGCGGTTCGTCCCGATCCCGCCTCCGTCGAGGCGACCGGACTGGCTTACACGATCTTCACCTCGGGCTCGACCGGTGAGCCCAAGGGTGTCGCCATCGAGCACGGTCAGGCCAGGACGACGATCGACGATCTGGCCCGCCGGTTCGAACCCGGTCCGACGGACGTCGTACTGGGTTTGTCCGCACTGAGCTTCGACCTGTCCGTGTGGGACATCTTCGGCGGCCTGTCCGCCGGCGCGCGACTGGTCCTGCCCGACCGTGGTGCGGAGGCCGATCCCGAGCACTGGCTGAGCACGATCGAGACCGAGGGCGTGACGGTCTGGAACTCCGCACCCGCACTGGCCGAGATGCTCGCCGACTACGCGGAGTCGGATCGGGAGCGCGCGCGCACGGCGCTGGGTTCGCTCAGGCTGGTGATGATGTCCGGCGACTGGATCCCGGTGACGTTGCCGGATCGACTCCGCGACCTCGCGCCGCACGCCGTCGTCGTGAGTCTCGGTGGGGCCACGGAGGCCTCCATCTGGTCGATCCACCACGTGATCGGTGATGTACATCCGCAGTGGCCGTCCGTTCCCTACGGCACTGCGCTGGACGGACAGTGGTTCCGGGTCCTCGACGGCCCGGACGGGGAGCCGGTTCCGGTCGGCGTCGCGGGCGAGCTGTTCATCGGAGGCGCCGGCGTGGCGCGCGGGTACCTGGGCGACGAGGAGCAGACCGCGGAACGGTTCCGGGTCCATCCCGTCTACGACGAGCGCCTCTACCGCACCGGCGATGAGGGGATGTGGTTGCCCGACGGGACCATCCGGTTCCTCGGCCGCGTCGACCGCCAGGTCAAGGTCAACGGCTATCGCGTGGAGCTCGGTGAAATCGATGCGGCTCTCACACGCCTCGACGGAGTGCGGGCAGGGGTCTGCAGCGCGGTCGACGGCCCCGGTGGTGGCAAGCGCCTCGTCGGTCACGTCGCCCTCACCCCACAGTCCGGTCTCGACCAGCGCGCGATCCGCGCTGCGCTCCGGGACGCGCTGCCCGCGTACATGGTCCCGACCGCTGTCATCATCCACCGAGAGCTGCCGGTGACGGCGAACGGCAAGATCGACCACAAAGCACTTCCCGACCCCTTCTCCTCCGCGTCGTCGGCTCCGGTGCTGTCTGCCTCCGCGTGGTCGGCCCCGGTGCTGTCTACCCCTGCGCCGCCTGGACCCGCGCTGTCTCCCCCCGCGGCACCGGACCTCGTCGAGTCGGAGAACACGCGGGACGAGGAGCCCGACTCCGTGCGGGAACGGCCGCAGGTGCACGCGACAGGTATCGCAGGTCTGGTGCCCGAGCTGGCCGCACTGCTCCCGGACGACGTGGATCCGGCTCTCGAACCGCTGGCTGCCGGGCTCGACTCACTCGCCGTGGTGCGGATAGCGAACCTCGTCGAAGACCTCACCGGCTCCCGGCCGGACCTCGAGGAACTCCTCGCGACACCGTTGGGCGGAATCCTCCGTGACGACGCGGACCTCGAACCCGGCGACCGGCCCGCACAGGTGGCCGCGGGCGTTCCGGCTCCCGCTGCCGCTGCGCCGGCCGATCCGGTCTCACTCTCTCCAGCGGCCCAGGTCCCGCACGAGTCGGGAGCGGATCTTCTCGACGTGGCCCGTGCCGGATCCGGTGTGGAGGTGACGATCTCCGCCGGAGAGGGGCCGCTCGGGTCGCAGCTGCTCGCGGCGGGCCGATGGCTGAGCCGGATCGAGCAGTCCGCGCCCGAGGGGGGTCTGAAGCTGGACGCCACCGCAGGGGGGCAGGACCAGCTGGTCACGCTGCGCCTCGGCCGGAGGTCCACGTCGTCGTCGGCCCCCGCGACCCGTCCGTCAGGCCCGGCCATGTCCTCGGTTGCGACGACAAGCCCGTCCCGCGTCGTCGACGCGTCGGGCACGGTCGAGCCCGTCACGGCGGAACCCACCAGGGCGGCGGTCACGAGCGCCCCTCTGACGGAGATGCAGGTTGCCTATCTCGTGGGCCGTGCGGACCCGTGGTTGGGTCGCCCGGTCGCGCCCCGCTACCGGACCGAGGTCGAGGTGGACGACCTCGACGTCGTGGCGCTCGAGCGCGCACTGGACGCGGTCGTGGACGCCCATCCCATGCTGTCGGCACGCGTGGACGACAACGGCCGGCAAGTCATCGACAACTCCGCCCGGCCGAGACTGCAGATCGAGGATCTGGGCGCCGCGACGGTCGCGGAGGTGCGCACCGAGCGTGAACGCCGCCGGGCCGAGGAGATGTCCTGGATCCACGACCCCCAGAGTGGGCGGCCCTGGCTCGAGCTCCGCGCCGTGCGGTTACCGGCTCCCGCCTCGGCGGTCTCCCGATGGATGGTCGTGCTCATCCTCGACATGCTGTTCTGCGACGTCCGTGGAGCGGAGATCATCGCCCGCGACCTCACCGCGGCATACCGGGGCAGCCCCGTCACCCGGCCCCCGGTGGACTTCCTCAGCTGGGCGGACGCCCGCGCCGGCGTGGCCGCCGGGGCGTCGTCGTCGCGACCTGTCGGGACGGCGACGGTGGGGTCGGCGCAGGTGGGGACACCGAGGCCACCCGTCCTACTGCCGGTCCGCCCACCCGGGAGCTCGGGATTCACCCGTCGACGCCGTCAGATCGACCCGCGGACGACCACGGAGCTGATCCGGCGGTGTGCAGTACACCGGACCACCCTGGACGCGGTCCTCGTCACCGCCTTCGGCGCGCTCCTGGCCACCGATGACGGGGACCGCCCTCCGGTCGTGGTCACCGTTCTCGATCGCCCCGCCGAGCACCGCGACGTCGTGGGCGAATACACCTCGACCGTCGTCGTGGACCCCCCGGACGGCCGGTCCACGAGCGAGCGCGCCCGAGCCGCGGCGACCCGTCTACTCGAGGGCATCCGTGATCTCGGACGCGGCGGATCCGGCCACGGCAACACGCGGATACGTGAGCACCTCCGTTCCGGCGGCGGCACCGGCGTGCTGCCCGTGGTCTACTCCTCGGGTTTGACCGGGTGGACCGGTGGACCGGCCGCGTGTGATGCGCTGGCGGAGCTGGGTCAGCCGGTCCACTCGATCAGCTCGACCCCGCAGGTGCTGATCGACCTCCAGAGCTTCCGCGACACCGACGGTTCGCTGCTGCTCGTCCTCGACGCGGTGGAGGACGCTTTCCTCGGCGGCGTCCTCGACGGCATCGCCGATGTTCTGGCCGCGACGGTGACGGCGCTGGCCGACGGAGACGACCGCTGGCACGAGTCCGGCTTCCCCTCGACGGCGACGCCGGGTGTGCCCCGACGCGATGCCGCCGGGCTGGGCCGTACCCGGTCCGCGACGATCCCGGGACGCCTTGCCTCAGAGGACGACGGTGGCGGTGTGCTGTCCCTCGTCCGCGAGACGGTCGCCGAGCTGCTCGGACGGACCCCCGGGCACGACGAGCTCGACCGCGGCTTCTTCGAGCTCGGGATGACGTCGATGGATCTCGTCCGCCTCCGCAGGACACTCGGCGACCGAGGACACCGGGTGGAGCTCGCGGAGCTCTTCGCCCATCCCGACATCCGATCACTGGCCGCGGGCCTGCAGGCCGCACCGATCCGGGAACCCGACACGAACCCGAGCCCGAACTCGAGCTCACACCCCGACCCGGACCGCGCCGGGCCCGCCACCGACCCCGATGCGCACGATCCGCTCGCGCAGGCTCGTCAGCGCGGGCGTCAACGCCGCCGCATCCGGCAGGAGACCCTCTCATGACCCGTCCCGTCGATCCGCGACTCGCACACCACGAGACGGACATCGCCGTCATCGGGATGTCGTGTCGTCTCCCCGGAGCGCCCGACGTCGACGCGCTGTGGCGACTGCTGCTCGACCGGAGGGAGGGGGTGCTGCGGACCGATCGCGAGTCCGCTCGTCGCGACGGGGCGCCGTCGGGGCTCGTCGACCACCCGGGCTTCGTTCCCGCCGGGTCGGACCTCGGCCCGATCGACGGCGTCGACCTCGCCGCGTTCGGATTCACCCGGCACGAGGCCAGATATCTGGACCCGCAGCACCGGGTCTTCGCCGAGGAGGTCTGGCACGCCCTCGACGACGCGGGCCATGGGCACGGCTCGGGCGTCGACCGGGTGGGACTGTTCGCCGGGTGCTCTCCCTCCGCCTATCTTCACCACGCATTCCGGCAGTCCTTCGACCCGTCCGGGGGAACCGACCCGGCCAACGCCATGCAGATCGCGCTGGGGACGATGCCGGACTACCTCGCAACCGGGATCGCCTATCGGATGAACCTCACCGGGCCCGCGCAGACCGTGCTCACCGCCTGCTCGACCTCGCTGGTCGCGGTCCACCTCGCGGCGGAATCACTGCGCAGCGGCGAATCGGACATCGCGGTCGCCGGCGGGGTCACCGTGCGGGTACCCGCGTCTCGCGGGTACGTCCACATCCCTGACGGTCCCTTCTCCGTCGACGGGCACACCCGGAGCTACGGCAGCGGGGCCACCGGAGCCGTGTTCACCCAGGGGGCGGGCGCGGTCGTCCTGCGCCGGTACGGCGACGCCGTGCGGTCAGGGGACCGGATCCGTGCGGTGATCCGGGGCAGTGCCGTCAACAACGACGGAGCCGCCAAGGCCGGGTTCGTCGTCCCGGGGGTGGACGGACACGCCACGGTCATCGCCGAGGCGCTCGCCGGCGCCGGCCTGGATCCACGGGACATCGGCTACGTCGAGGGGCACGGCACCGGCACCCGGATGGGTGATCCAGTGGAGGTCGCCGCCCTGCACCGGGTGTTCGGGCAGGCGGATCGCCCCTGGTGTCGGCTCGGGTCAATCAAGTCCAACATCGGGCACACCGAGGCGGCGGCCGGGGTCGCAGGACTCATCAAGGCGGTGCTCGCGGTCGAGCGGGGAGTCATCCCGGCCTCCCTGCACTGTGCCGACCCCAATCCCGACCTCGGACTCGCCGGGTCCGCCTTCCGCTGTGCCGACACCACGACCGACTGGGACCCGGACCGGCCCCGCGTCGCCGGGGTCAGCTCGCTCGGATTCGGCGGAACCAACGCTCACGTCGTCGTGGCGCAATCCGAACGCGCGCCGGTCGCCGATCCCGACCCCCGTCCGCAGCTGTGGCTCCTCGGCGCGGCCAGCCGCACCGCGCTCGACGGGGTGATCTCGACCGCCCG
>NZ_JAALDX010000237.1 GCF_014145095.1 Dietzia sp. SLG310A2-38A2
CGGTGACGCCCACCGGCACGGCGCCGGCCGCCAGCAGCGGAGCGATCACCGGGTTGTCGAGGGTCACGGTGCTCTTGACGGCCAGGGGGACCCCGGCCAGGGGCAGTCCGGACCGTCCGGTCCCGTCCAGGGCATCCACCGCCGCCGCGGCCGAACGGCCCTGCGCCCCGAGGAGTGTGGTGAAGGCACGGAGTGCCGGATCCAGGTGGTCGATCCGGTCCAGTGCCGCGTCGAGCGCCTCCGTCGCGGTGCCGGTGCCGGATCGCACCGCCTCTGCGGTCCGGGACGCGGGCGGGGTGGGGGTGGTCACGACCCCGATGGTACGGGGCGGATATGTCACGACCGCCTGTCCGCCCACGGCGATCAGCACGGTCGGCCGTCGGGCCCCGCAGGTAGCCTGGGGCGATAGGCGACGACGTCGGTCGCATCACGAGGTCCGCCGACCGGCGGGGCCGTCCTTCGCACACGAGGACCGAATGGAACGTAAGAGCAACACCGTTTTCCGCAACGTGGCGATCGCGGGCGTCATCATCCTGGCGATCGTCGGTTTCTCGTTCTTCGCGAACGACGAGCGGGGGTACACCGAGGTCGACACCTCGGTGGCGCTCGCGCAGATCGACGCCGGGAACGTCCGGGAGGCGACGATCGAGGACCGGGAGCAGCAGCTGCGGCTCACCCTGGAGGCGCCGATCACCCCGGAAGAGGGTGCGGACGAGACCGACCAGCTCATCGCCAAGTACCCGGACCGGGCGGCGGACCAGATCTTCGACCGGATCGCCGCGGCCGAGCCGGAGAAGTACGACACCACCGTCACCCAGCAGGGCTTCTTCGCGCAGATGCTCTCGTTCCTGTTGCCCATGCTCATCCTCTTCGGGCTCCTGTTCTATTTCATGTCGCGCATGCAGGGCGGTAAGGGCGGGTTGTTCGGCGTCGGCAAGTCGCGTGCCGTGGAGTTCACCAAGGACATGCCCCAGACCACGTTCGCCGATGTCGCGGGCGAGGACGAGGCGGTGGAGGAACTCAACGAGATCAAGGACTTCCTCCAGAACCCGGCGCGCTACGAGCGTCTCGGTGCCAAGATCCCTCGCGGCGTACTGCTCTACGGCCCGCCCGGAACGGGCAAGACCCTGTTGGCCCGGGCGGTCGCGGGTGAGGCCGGTGTGCCGTTCTACTCGATCTCGGGTTCGGACTTCGTCGAGATGTTCGTGGGCGTGGGTGCCTCGCGTGTCCGCGATCTGTTCGAGAAGGCCAAGCAGAACGCGCCCTGCATCGTGTTCGTCGACGAGATCGACGCGGTGGGTCGGCACCGCGGCTCGGGGACCGGCGGCGGCCACGACGAGCGGGAGCAGACGCTCAACCAGCTGCTGGTCGAGATGGACGGGTTCAGTGACCGCGAGACCGTCATCATGATCGCGGCGACCAACCGCCCGGACGTTCTCGACCCGGCGCTGCTGCGGCCGGGCCGTTTCGACCGCCAGGTCCCGGTCACCAATCCCGACCTCAAGGGTCGCGAGGCGATCCTCGCCGTCCACGCCACGGGCAAGCCGCTGGCCGAGGACGTGAACATGACCTCGCTGGCCAGGCGCACGATCGGCATGTCGGGCGCGGACCTGGCCAACGTGCTCAACGAGGGCGCCCTGCTCGCGGCCCGGCTGGGTCGCGACGAGATCGACATCGACATCCTCGAGGAGGCGACCGACCGGGTGGTGGGCGGCCCGCGCCGCAAGCACCGGGTGATCAGCGAGCACGAGAAGAAGGTCACCGCGTACCACGAGTCCGGGCACGCCCTGGCGGCGTGGGCGATGGAGGATCTCGAGCCCGTGCACAAGGTCACCATCCTCGCGCGCGGCCGCACCGGCGGGCACGCCCTGGTCGTCCCGGAGGACGACAAGTCCCTCATGACCCGCGCGGACATGATCGCCCGGGTGGTCATGGCGATGGGTGGCCGCGCCGCCGAGGAGTACGTCTTCGGCGAACCGACCTCCGGCGCCAGCTCGGACATCGAACAGGCCACCCGGATCGCGCGCACGATGGTCGCCGAGTACGGCATGAGCTCGAAGCTCGGTGCGGTGAAGTACGGAGGCGAAGGCGGGGACCCGTTCCTTGGCCGCGGCGGATCCGCGGCGGGGGAGTACTCGCCCGAGGTCGCCAAGATCATCGACGACGAGGTGCGCCGGATCATCGACGCCGCGCACACCGAAGCGTGGCTGGTCCTCGAATCCAACCGGGAGATCCTGGACTCCGTCGCGGGAGAGCTGCTCGAGAAGGAGACGCTCCGCCAGGAGGATCTCCAACGGCTGTTCACGGATGTGGTCAAGCGGCCGAGGATCACGGAGTTCGACGACTTCTCCGGTCGTGTCCCGTCGACCCGGCCGCCCATCAAGACACCGGGTGAGCTGGCGAAGGAACGCGGTGAGCCGTGGCCGCCGCCGGTGAGTGACCCGTTCTCGATGCCCGTCCTCCCGGCGAGCCGCGAGTCCGGGGACACCGGGCAGGACGCGGGCCGGGACCCCGGGGACCGGACCGACCGCGGGCGTGAGTCGGTTTCGGCGGGGGCGACGTCGTCCGGGATCCCGGCGTACGGCACACCGCC
>NZ_JAALDX010000238.1 GCF_014145095.1 Dietzia sp. SLG310A2-38A2
TTCGCGCGCGAAGCCATCGGTGAGCCGTACGCCGGACCGCTCCTGGGAAGTCATAGCGTCAACGGTACGTCTCGGTGGCCGTGCCGCCCGGCTCCCCGGGGCCGGGTTCGGGTGCAGGGGCAGGTGCGGGCCCGGGTGCAGGTGCGGGCCCGGGGCGCGGACTGTTGAGTTCCGCACGGAGCGCCGCGATGTCCGCCGACAGTTGCCTCACCTGCGCCTGGGTGGCCGCCTGGTTGGCCTCGTCCTGTTCTGTCACCCGGTCGACGATCCACGAGGCCAGGGTGGCTGTGACCACACCGAGCAGGGCGATCCCGGCGATCATCAGGCCCGCCGCGATCAGCCGCCCCACCGGGGTCACCGGTGCGAGATCGCCGTACCCGACGGTGGTGACCGTGACCACCGACCACCACAACGCCTCGCCATAGGTCTCGATCGACCCACCGGGGGCTCCGCGCTCGGCGTCGAGCATGGCGAGGGAGGACACGACCAGCAGGATCGCCGTCGACCCCGCCGCGTAGGCGATCACCTGACCGCGCACAGCGGTCCCCGCCGAGCGTTGCATGACACTCAGCAGCATCACGAGCCTGAGCAGTCTCAACGGCCGCAGCATGGGCAGGGCGATGACCGCCACCTCGTACCAGTGCCTGATCACCCACCGCCCCCGCCGCTCCGCCAGCGACAGGCGCACCCCGAAGTCCACCGCGAAGAGCACCCAGGTCCCGATTATCACGACCTCGGTGACCACGCCCGCCGCGCCGACCGGGTTCACCAGAACCGTGACCGCGTAGGCGACGAGGAAGGCCAGCGCTGCCGCGATCAACGGCCACTCGGTCAATTCTGCCCACCGTTTTTCCGTCACCGGTCGATGATGACCGACATCTCGCCCAGAGGTCGGGCGACGTGACGACACGGTTACCGATCAGCCGATCAGGTTCTCTCCGGCGAGAACAGGGCGTACATTCCAGACAACTGAGGACTCGACCCGTCGATCGGCAGGTGTAGAGAGACGAGCCGGCGTCCACGCCCTGCGTCACCGACCGGAACCGAGGTTGCACCATGACGGCAAATGCGGTGGGCTTCGCGCTACTCATACTCGGGTTGGCGCTGCTGATCGGAAAGATCATCCGCGTCAAGGTGGGGATAGTCCAGTCACTGTTCCTGCCCAGCTCGATCGTCGCCGGGGCACTACTACTCCTGCTGGGACCCGAGGTGCTGGGCCGGTTCGGGGGGCCGTGGGGAGAGAACGGCCTGTTCACCGAGCCCATGGTCGAGGTGTGGTCCTCACTGCCGGGGCTGCTCATCAGCGTCATCTTCGCCACCATGTTCCTCGGTCAGCAGTTGCCGACCGCGAAGCGGGCCGTGAAGCTCGTGGGCCCCCAGCTCTCGCTCGGCGTGTCCCTCGCCTCCGGGCAGTACGTCGTGGGCCTGCTCCTGGCGGCCCTCATCCTCGTGCCGACCCTCGCGGCCGCGCCGATGACCGGCGCCCTCATCGAGATCGGGTTCGAGGGCGGCCACGGCACCGCCGCCGGTATGCGCCCGGTCTTCGACGAGCTGGGTTTCGGCGAGGGCGCCGATCTCGCCGTCGGACTGGCCACCGTGGGCATCGTGGGCGGGATCGTGATCGGCATCGCGATGATCAACTGGGCCGTGCGCACCGGGAAGACCGAGATCATCACCGGAAGCGCCAAGATGTCCATCGAGGAGCAGAAGGGCCTCTTCAGCAAGGACGAGTACTACTCCGCCGGCAAGATGACGTCCCGCCCCTCCTCCGTCGAGCCGCTGTCTCTCCACATCGCGATCGTCACGGTCGCGATCCTCGTCGGCCTCGCGATCCTGGAGGGCCTGCGCTGGATCGAACAGGCCACCTACGCATCGGTCATGCTCGACGAGAACACCCCGTTGGAAATCTTCGCCTACGTCCCCCTCTTCCCCATCGCCCTCCTCGGTGGCGTGATCGTGCAGTACGTCGCCACCAAGGCCGGTTTCGCCCACGTGATCGACGCCCAGATCATGCTGCGGATCCAGGGCTGGGCGCTCGACTTCCTCATCGTCGCCGCGATCGCCACGCTGTCCCTGCAGGCCATCGGCGAGAACATCGGCGTCTTCGCGATCCTCGCGGTGGCGGGGATCATCTTCAACGTCGCCCTCTTCCTCCTGCTGGCCCCGCGGATCATCGGCCGCTACTGGTTCGAGCGCGGCATCGGGGACTTCGGCCAGTCCATGGGCGTCACCGCCACGGGCCTCATCCTGATGCGCGTGGTCGACCCGCAGGCCGAGAGCCCTGCGTTCGAGGCCTTCGGCTACAAGCAACTGGTCTTCGAGCCGTTCTTCGGCGGTGGACTCATCACCGCCATGGCCGTGCCGATCATCTTCCTCACCGGCGTATGGCCGCTGTTCTTCGTGATGCTCGTGGTCTTCCTCGTGGCCGTGCTCTCCGGGTTGTTCTACTTCCGCCCCAGGGAGATGAGGGATCGGGCGGAGTGGGAGAAGGAGAAGGGGAGCTCCGGCGCGGAACAACCCGCGCGGGAGTGAGCCACGCCGGCCGCCTCGCCACCTAGGTCGAGCGGTGGTCGGCGCTCGCCGGTGACCCTAGGCTCGGCCGCATCCCGACCCCCTCACGAGGAGAGTTCACGGTGCCGTCACCCTCGTCCGACGTCAACGCCGGTGGCCCCGAGGTGAACCGGCGTCTGATCCTGTCCGGCTTCCTCTTCGGCTGCGGGATCGCCGGATCCGTCATCGATCTGTTCGTCTTTCACCTGCTATTGCAGTGGCACCACTTCTACGACCTGTCCACCACGAACGTCGCGCTCCTGGCGGACGGGTTGTTCCACGGCGCGACCTGGCTCATCACGGTGTGGGGACTGTTCATGCTGGGGGAGGTCAGGCAGCGGGTGGTCGTCCCGTGGTGGCGGTGGTCCGGCGCGGTTCTCGTCGGCGTCGGCTTCTTCCAGCTGTTCGACGGAATCGTGTTCCACAAGGTCCTCCGGATCCACCAGATCAGGTACGGCGTGGACCTGCTCGTGTATGACCTGGTGTGGATCGGCTCGGCTGTCCTCCTGCTGCTGTTCGGGCTGCTGATCCTGTGGCGGACAGCGGGCGCACCGGGCCGGACCCCGGCGTCCCTGCAGCCCCGGGAGTGAGTCGAGTGCCCCACGACCACGCGCATCCCGTGACCGCCGACTTCTGGATACCAGTGGCACTCGGTGTGCTTCTGCTCGCGGTGGCGCTCACCGCCTACCTGGTCGGCGTCCGTCGGCACCGGGCCAGAGGTCCCTGGCCCGGGTATCGCACCGCGCTGTGGACCGCGGGCCTGATCTGCCTGGGTGTGGCGTGGGTCGGCCCCCTGGCCTCGGCAGCGCACTCCGGCTTCACCGCCCATATGGGCGTCCACCTGCTCCTGGGGATGCTCGGGCCGCTCCTGTTGGTACTCGCCGCGCCGGTGACCCTCGCGCTGCGGACCCTCCCTCCCCGGCGCGCGCGAGCCGTCTCCGGTGCTCTCAGGTCACCGCCGGTGCGGGTACTCACCCATCCCGTCGTCGCCGCCGTGCTCAACGCCGGGGGGCTGTGGGTGCTGTACACCACCGATCTCTTCGCGCTGATGCACTCGTCGCAGACCGTCCACGTCCTCGTCCACGCGCACGTGTTCCTCGCCGGCCTGGCGTTCACCGTGGCGATGATCGGGCCGGACCCGAACCCGCACCGTGCGAGCTTCAAGACCCGCGCGGTGGCGCTGGTGCTGTTCATCGCCGCCCACTCGATCCTCGGCAGGTGGCTGTACGGCCATCCCCCGACCGGTGTCGATCCGGCGGACGCCAGGGCCGGGGCCCAACTCATGTTCTACGCCGGCGAGGTGGTCGACCTCGCGCTCCTCGTCCTGCTCTTCACCGGGTGGTATCCGGGATCCCGAAACCGGGGCCGGTACCTCCCCCGAAATCCCGCTCTCGCCCCCGTGCCAGATCACCTCGCCGGACGGACCGGCGGTTCCCGACAGACCGAGGAGACGAGACCATGAGCGACAACCGTGCACGGAATCTCGCGAGAGCGGCCAGGACCGGGCCGATCGCCGGAGTGCTCGCTCCGTCGCTTCGCCCCTCGCGAGGCCGCATGAGTCACTAGGGTTAAGGAAGCCCCACTTCCAGACCGAACCCAGGAGGACCCATGCGGAAGAAGTCGTGGAACGAACTGTCCGATGGTCAGAAGACCGCGATCCTGACCCTGATGTCCGTGCAGGTGTCGCTGGCGGTCACGGCGTGGACCGATCTGGCGTTCCGGCCGGCCGAGCAGGTGCGCGGCAGCAAGGGCAGGTGGGCTGCCATCATCGCGGTCAACTTCATCGGACCCGCCCTCTACTTCTGGCGGGGACGGCAGAGATGAGCTCCCGGGGACGGGCAGGGTTCGCCGCCGGTGTCCTCCTCGTCGCCGTCCTGACCCTCGGCGCGTGCGCTGCCGGGCCCAACGTCGACGTCTCCCCGGAGGGCCTCGGCTTCTGGTGGGGACTGTGGCACGGGCTCATCCTCCCGGTGACCTTCATCATCTCCCTGTTCACCGACACCGTGACCATCTACGAGGTGGGCAACAACGGCAACTGGTACAACTTCGGATTCGTCCTAGGAATCGCGTTGTTCTCCGGCCCCGCGATGGCGGGCTCGCGCCGCCGCTGACGCCCGGCACCTCCGGGGGAACCATCGCGACCGCGCGACCGAATCCGGCCCGGTATCCGAACCGCGGTCGACGGTGCGGTCGCGGTCGCGCATGATCTCGTCCAGTCGCCCCTCGTCCAGGCCGGACCATTCGACGTAGTCGTCCCACTCGCGTCCGGTCATGACGCCGAGAGGTCGAAGAGCAGGACGGCCACTCGTCCGAGCAGGTCCACCGCGGCGGAACCCGTGGTGTGGACCTCGCCGATGACGATGGGTAGGGGAATACTGAACATGTTCTCTCCTCGTGGTTGACGGTCGGGATCTCCGCCAGGCGTGCGAGGGGCGTGGGCCCGCTCACTCGTCCGGGGTGTGCAGGGCGCCGTTCCGGCGGCTCCGGATTAGGGCCAGGGCACCGCCGAGGATCATCACCGCAGCGGCCCCGGCCAGCCATCGGACGTCCGCTCCGGTGTTCGCGAGCGCACCTCCGGAGGTCGACGCCCCGGGTGCCGGGACGCCGGGTTCACCCGCGTGTCCGACCGTCGACGCCTTCCCCAGGCCCGTCGGGTCGTTCGGGGTCGACGGATCCAGTGGACGGTTCGGATCACCGGGGGTTCCTGGATCGGAGGGCCCCCCGGGTGTGCCGGGATCGGACGGCCCGCCGGGCGTCACCGGATCATCGGACCCGGGGTTCGGGCCGGTCACCGACCCACCGCCGAACGGAGGCAGCGGGATCGGGAGCGGGAGGATGATCAGCCCACGGGAGCTCGTGCGGTTCTCCAGTCCCAGCGCCACGGGATCCCCCGCGTCTCCGGTGAAGACCACCGTCGCCCCGGCCGGCTCGTTCTCCAGGCCCGTGACATCTGCACCCCCGGACTCCACGTCCCAGCGGATCTCGCCCCAGGAGACGTTGGGGACGTCGGTGGTGGCACCGGTCTCGACGAACTCGATCTCGGTGTCCCGCGGGAAGTAGACCTTCCCGCCGATCACGGTGGCCTCACAGGCCGCCGTGGGTACAGCCGCCTGACCGGGGACCACCTGCAGGATGCAGGATCGTTCCACCTCATCGGCGTCGGTCCAGGTGGCCGTCACTTGGAAGCTCGTCGAGGGGTCACGGGCGACCCGGGCGCCCTTCGGTCCGGTGACGGTCTTGACCACGTCGACCTCGGCGGTCGGGACGGGACGGTTGCGGATCTCGACGACGGCCTCGTCACCGGCGGCGATCTCGACGGTGTCCCGGTCTCCCGGTTCCCCGGCGTCTGCCGCGACGTAGTAGAACGGCCGGGCCCAGTCCATCCCGGGCAGGGCGTCGGGATCGACCTCCGAGAAGGTGATCACCGTCCCCCGCGGCAGATCCGCCCCGGAGCGCCACGCCCAATCGTTCGCGGCGTCGAGGGTGATGACCTCGCCCAAGGCGGGGAAGTCCGTCCCCTGCGGGAGCGGCGGATCGATCCCGTCGATGCGGACCTGGAACTCCGCCTCCGGCGGCAGGTCCGCGTCGCTGGCGGCGACCGGGTCGGAGCCGTCGAAGATGTACTTCGCGAACTCGATCGAACCCGGCTGCCACAGCGCCTCGTTGGTCAGGGTGATCAGACGGCCCTCGTTCGGGTCGTCGGAGACGATCCCCGTGGCGGTGCCGTCGGGGTTGCCGGCCAGCCACTGCTCGCCTTCGGGATCGGTGCCCCAGCTGATCGAACCCCACTCGACGCCGTCGATCTCCGGGCGGTCGAGTTCGCGGAAGGTCACCTCGGTGCCCACCGGGAGCTCGACGCCCAGCGGGGTGACCTCGCCGTCACCGACGGTGAGCTGCGTGGTCCGGAAGACCGTGCCCTCACGCCAGCGGGCCTCGACGCGGAACTCGGTGTCACCGGCCGCCTCGGCCGCCTCCCCGCTGACCTGCTTGGTCAGGCGCAGGGTGCCGTCGTTGGTGTCGACGACGTTGCGGACCGTGGCCTGGCGGAGCTGTTGGCCCACCGTGACCACCGCCGATCCCGGGGTGTCGACGGTGACGTCGCCCCGGAAGGCGGGCACGCTCCAGGCCAGTCCGTTCCCGTTGGCAGGGACCGTCTCGGTCAGGGTGACCTCGGTGCCACCGGGCAGGTCCTCACCCAGTTCGACGGGGGTGCCGTCAGCGGGGACGGTCAGGGTCTTCTCCTGTGGTGCGCCCTCCGCATCGGTCCACGTCGCCAGTACCTCGAAACCGCTCGGGACGGCGGCGTTGGACGCCTGGGGGCCGGCGAGCTCCTTTGTCACGGAGAGGGTGCCCTGGGTGATGGTCGCGGTATTGGTCAGCGTCACCGCGTTCGCTGCCGCATCGGCACCGATCACCAGTCTCTGGGGTTCGAAGACGGGTGCGGACCAGGTGATCCGGTCGGTGTCCGCGGGCGGCACCTCGGTGAAGGTCACGTGCGCGCCGATCGGCAGGCCCGTCAGTTCGTAGAAGCCTCCGTCGGTCAGGGTGAAGGGCCGGATCTCGGCGCCGGCCGGGCCGTCACCATCGAGGTCCACAGCTGCGTGGACCACGTAGGACTCGGTTCCCGTGAGTTCACCGACGGCGTCGCCGACCACGCGCTTGGTGACGGTGGCGGATCCGTAGAACGCGCGGTTGACCAACTCCACCGCCACGTTGGTGCGGGGTTGCAGGGTGATCAACGCCTGGGTCCGGTCGTCGTTGAGCGTGACACCGGCGGCGGGTGAGAATCTCCCGGGACCGAAGTAGACGCCGCCGGTGGCCGGGGGCGCGATCTCGGTGAGGCGGATGGTCCATCCCGACCCGCGGCTGTTGCGCCCGGAGACCGGGTCGTCACCTGCCCGGACCTGCACGGTGTACGACGCCTCGGGCGACTCGGTCGCGGGGTCGACGCCCGGCGCGAACTCCTCGACCCGAACGGAGTAGGTGGTGTCCTCGGGAACGTCCTCGGACCGGCGGTCCAGGGACTTGCTCAGCGAGAAGGACCCGCGGTTGACGCCCTGACCGGTTCCTCCCCCGCCCCAGGTCTGCCGGACGCTCTGGGTCAACTCACGGCCGTAGTAGCCGATGGTGTTGCCGTACGTCGTACCCCGGGCGTCAAGGCCACCACTGGCGGTGCACAGGGTGTAGTCGACGCGGTACCGGAGCTCACGGCTGTAGTCCCCGGCGTCGGCATCCCTCGGGAGGGTGAGCGTGAGCTGGTTTCCGTCGCGGACCACCGTGGTGTCGGCGGTGAGGTCCCGCTCGGGGTTGACGCCGGCCGCGCCGAGGAAGTCGCGTGCGGTGACGCGGAGACCGAGATTCTGCTTGAGATCATCACCCGCCTGGCAGACGGTCAGGGACTCCGAGAAGGTGTCCGTGAGCACGGCCGGCTCGGTGACGTCCTCGAGGTGCCGACCCGGGATCTCGACCGCCCAGTCGATGGTCGTGCCGGCGGGCTGGATCTGCCCTGCCAGCTCGCGCGCAGTGGTGTTGAGGGTGCCGTTCTTGCTCGAGCTGAAGGACGGGCCCCGCACGGTGGCACCGACGGGAGAGGTGTTCACCATCGCGGTGTTGCCGAAGGAGTCGCCGTTGTCGGGCACCTGGCCGGTCGTGATGCAGGTGCTGTAGTTGACGTAGTAGTACTTCTCGGGGTCGAAGGCCTCGATGTCGTCGGGCACGAAGGACAGGTCGAATCCGGTGGCTCCGGGCTCGGCTTCGTGCGCCACGGTGAACTGGCCGGTGACGTTGGTGCGTCCGGGGGCCTGACCGTTCGCGCCCGGCAGGTAGTTGCCACGGGTGATGGTCGGGGCCAGCCCCTGGGCGCAGACGGCGTGGTCGCCCTGGAGGGTCTCCCGGATCGTCACCGCATGGTCGGCGTTCGCCGCGATGAAGGAACCCGGGACCATGATGGTCCAGTTGAGGGTTCCGTAGCGACTGTTGCCACCCGGGAGGGAGCCGGACTTGGACGGGGACACGGCGGGACGCCAGTCCTGCCCGACGCCGACGGCGCCGACCACGGCGTCGCCGATGGTCACGGAGTTGTCGTAGACGACCGGGGCGCCCCCGGCCTCGGGGATGTCCACCTGGCCGCTGGTGGTGCAGGTCGTGTACTGGATCCGGTACACCTGGTCGGCGCGGAACGCGCTGCCATTGGTGATGCCGATGGTGACGGGGGTTCCGGCGCCGCCCGGCTGAGTGACAGCAGCGCCGTTCGGGACAGCGGTGAGCGCGCCCGGCCGCCCGGACTGCAGCGTCGGGGTGAGGCGACCAGCCTCGCACAGCTGCATGTTCGACGACAGGGTGTCGGGCAGCGAGACCTGCCCCGTGCCCGCGCTGTCGAGCGCGATCAGCGCGCTGCCCGGGATGTCGATCGTCCAGCGCACGGCGGCCTTGTCCGGCTGCAGCGCCCCCGACTTCGTGGCCGGTCCGAGGTCCTGACCATCGGAGATGCCGCCGCCGCCGGGGAGCCGGCCGTCCACCGTGACCTGCCCGTTGACCCGGAACGGGAGCTCGGCGGCAGTGGTGTAGGCCACGGCCCTCGAGAAGAGGGTGAAGGTGCCCTTGACGTCATCGGGGCGGTCGGTGACCGCATCGGTGAGGGTGCAGTTCATCGTGTTCTGGCTGACCACACAGGTGCCCCAGACGGTGTCGTCACCGAGTAGTTGGAGGGTCTGGCCGTTGGGGATCTCGAGCTCGGCGGGAAACGCCACGCTGAACTCGTCACCGGGCAGCGGTGCCCTGTCTCCGGTGGTGGCATCCCAGGTACCCGACACCGAGACGCTGTCGCCCACCTTGAGCTGCTGTCCCGGGCCGCCGCCCTCGACGCGGATCTCCGTGATCGCCACTGTGATCCCGGCGTTGATGGCGTAGGGGGAGACCACCTGGTCGGACGCGTGACGAGGCACGACTCGGACGTCCGACGTACCCGGTGCGGACGGGGCGAGGTCCACGGGGCCGGCACCCGGGGTCGCCGGCACGGGCGCCTGCGTGGTGGACCGCGCCGTCGCCGCGTC
>NZ_JAALDX010000239.1 GCF_014145095.1 Dietzia sp. SLG310A2-38A2
TCAGCGCCAGCGGGGTCCCGGCTCAGCGCCGGCGGGGTCCCGGCTCGGCGTCGGGCCGCCCGCGGAGCCGATACCGTGAAGTCATGCGACGACTCCTGGTCCCGATAGCGGCAGCGGCCCTCGTCCTGACCGGTTGTACCGGCGGAACCGACTCCGTCGACCCCGACGACAGGGCGGGGCAGGCGCCGTCCACCGCCGCCACCTCCGAGGACTTCCGCGTGACGGAGCACGGTGAGTTCGACGAGGGGTGGGCGATGACCTTCCTCCCCGGGTCCGGACACCTGCTCATCTCACAGCGCGGTGGCGAGCTCCTGCTGCGGGACCAGGCCACGGGTGACGTCGCCGAGGTCAGCGGGGTGCCGCCGGTCGACGACGCCGGACAGGGAGGTCTCCACGACGTCGCTGCGGGCGCCACCTACGCCGATGACGGCACCGTCTACCTCAGCTGGGTGCGCGACCATCCCGAGGGCGCGCAGGGCGTGGTCGGCCGCGGGACTCTCGACGTGGACCGCGGCGAGCTGACGGACCTCGAGGAGATCTGGGAGCAGGAGCCCGCCGCCGGCAACGGACACTTCGCACTGCGTCTACTCGTCCACGACGACCATCTCTACGTGACCTCGGGCGACCGCCAGGAGCAGACCCCCGCCCAGGACACCGCCAGCAACCTGGGCGGGGTGGTACGCCTGACCCCGGACGGCGACCCCGCCCCCGGCAACCCCTGGGCCGGGGAGGACGGCGCCGCCGCCGACCTGTGGACCATCGGCCACCGCAACCCCCTGGGCATCGCCGAGGACCCGGAGGGCCGGATCTGGGTGTCCGAGATGGGCCCCCGCCACGGCGACGAGCTCAACCTGCTCGCCGAGGGCGGGAACTACGGGTGGCCCCGGGCCTCGATGGGACGGCACTACGACGGCGGGGACATCCCGGAACACCGGGACGGTGACGGCTTCGTCCCACCCGCCGCGTACTGGGTGCCCGCCATCTCTCCCGGCAGCCTCCTGATCTACGGCGGGGACCGTTTCGACGGCTGGAGTGGCAGCGCACTCGTGGGCGGACTGTCCGGACAGGTGCTGGTCCGCGTGGAACTGCGCGACGAGACCGCGACCGTCGTGCAGGAATGGGACATGGGCGAGCGGGTCAGGGCGCTCGCCGAGGCCCCCGACGGGGCGATCTGGGTGCTCGAGGACGGCCCGGGTGGGCGCCTGCTCGAGCTGACCCCGGTCTGACCCGTCGCCTCTCCTGTGGCCCTCCTCCGTCCACCGCCTAGTCTGGCGGTATGACGCAGCAGAATGATCAGACGAGCACCCGCGACGGTGTGGACATCAAGCCCCGCAGCCGGGACGTCACCGACGGCCTCGAGAAGACCGCCGCGCGGGGCATGCTCCGCGCGGTCGGGATGGGGGACGACGACTGGGTCAAGCCCCAGATCGGCGTGGCGTCCTCGTGGAACGAGATCACCCCGTGCAACCTCTCGCTCGACCGCCTGGCCAAGGCGGTCAAGGAGGGCGTGCACTCCGGCGGCGGGTACCCGCTCGAATTCGGCACCATCTCGGTGTCCGACGGAATCTCGATGGGTCACGAGGGCATGCACTTCTCGCTCGTGTCCCGCGAGGTGATCGCCGACAGCGTCGAGACGGTGATGAGCGCCGAGCGGCTCGACGGGTCGGTGCTGCTCGCCGGCTGCGACAAGTCCCTCCCGGGGATGCTCATGGCCGCCGCGCGCCTCGATCTGGCAGGCGTCTTCCTCTACGCGGGATCCACGTTGCCCGGGTTCGCAAAGCTCTCCGACGGCACGGAGAAGCAGGTCACCATCATCGACGCCTTCGAGGCCGTCGGGGCGTGCTCGCGCGGTCTGATGAGCCGCGAGGACGTCGACACCATCGAGCGCGCCATCTGTCCAGGCGAGGGGGCGTGCGGTGGCATGTACACCGCCAACACCATGGCGAGCGCCGCCGAGGCGCTCGGGATGTCCCTCCCGGGGAGTGCGTCCCCGCCCGCTCCCGACCGGCGGCGGGACGACTACGCCAAGGCGAGCGGTGAGGCTGTGGTCGAGCTGCTGCGTCGCGGGATCACCGCCCGCGACATCATGACCAAGGAGGCGTTCGAGAACGCGATCGCCGTGGTCATGGCCTTCGGCGGATCCACCAACGCCGTCCTGCACCTGCTCGCGATCGCCAGCGAGGCGGAGGTCGAGCTGAGCCTCGACGACTTCGCCCGCATCGGCGCCAAGGTGCCGCACCTCGCCGACGTCAAGCCGTTCGGCGCGCACGTGATGACGGACGTCGACCGGATCGGCGGCGTGCCGGTGGTGATGAGGGCCCTGTTCGACGCGGGACTGCTGCACGGCGACTGCCTCACCGTCACCGGACGCACGGTTGCCGAGAACCTCGCGGACATCGCCCCGCCGGACCCGGACGGACTGGTGCTGCGCGCGATGACCGAGCCGATCCACCCGACCGGCGGCATCACGATCCTGCACGGGTCGCTCGCCCCGGAGGGCGCCGTGGTCAAGTCCGCGGGCTTCGACTCCGATGTCTTCGAGGGCACGGCCCGCGTGTTCGAGCGCGAGCGCTCCGCGATGGACGCGCTGGAGGACGGCACGATCACCTCCGGCGACGTCGTGGTGATCCGCTACGAGGGGCCCAAGGGCGGCCCGGGCATGCGCGAGATGCTCGCGATCACCGGCGCCATCAAGGGCGCCGGCCTCGGCAAGGACGTGCTGTTGATGACGGACGGGCGGTTCTCCGGTGGCACCACCGGCCTGTGTGTCGGCCACATCGCTCCCGAGGCGGTGGACGGTGGCCCGATCGCGCTGGTCCGGGACGGCGACCGCATCCGCCTGGACGTCTCTGACGGGACGCTCGACCTGCTGGTCGACGAGGCCGAGTTGGAGGCGCGTCGCGCCGGGTGGGAGCCGCTCCCGCCCCGCTACACCCGCGGTGTGCTGGCCAAGTACTCCAAGCTCGTGCAGTCGGCCTCGACGGGCGCCATCTGTCGGTGAGGCCCGGCGGCAGCAGGTGACCCGCGACGGAGGGCACGGCCACCAGCGTATGACCCGGGCTCACGCCCGGGCCATACGCTGGTGCTACTTCGCGCCGGGGTCGGGCTGGTGGACGCCGAACACGTTGCCCTCGGTGTCGAGGAAGTAGCCCTGCCACGCCATGCCCGGCAGGGCGTGCTTGTCCAGTGCCACGGTCCCGCCGGCGTCCAGGATCGCGCGGGCGGTGGCATCGAAGTCGCCGCACCCCATCGTGAGCACCGCGCCGGCGACGGGCGACCCCGTCGCAGGGGCGTCGCCGTGGCGCTGCATGATCGCGCCGTTGATGCCCGGCTGGTCCTCGGGGCCGGATGTGACGCCGAAGTACGGTGAGCCGGCGAAGTCGCTCCAGTCCTGGTAGGTCCAGCCGAACACGGCACCGTAGAACCCGCATGCCCGGGCCGGATCGGAGGCGTGGATCTCGAAGTGGATGGGACGGGACACGGGCGGGCTCCTCACATCGGAGATCTGATCGGATCAGTCGAGGACGGTGCCGTCGTCGAGATGGGAGAGCGAGCCACCCCCGGGCCGCTCACCCGTGGCGAGGTAGACCACGCGGTTGGCGATGCTGACCGTGTGATCGGCGAACCGCTCGTAGTACCGGGCCAGCAGGGCCAGGTCCACCGCCGCGACCGAACCGTGCGGCCAGTCCTCGGCGGAGATCTGCCTCATGAGCTCGGCGTGGAGGGAGTCGACCGCGTCGTCCTCCGAGTCGAGTGAGCGCGCGAGGCGAACGTCCTTGGTGGGGAGCAGCTGCCCCAGATTCCTGGCCATCGCAGAATCCCGTTCGGCGAACTCGCGGATCATCGGGACCACGGGCCCGGGGATGACCGGGTTCGGGTGCCGGCGGCGGGCCACGCGTGCGATGTGGCCGGTGAGGGCGGCCATCCGGGTGAAGTGCTCGACGATGTAGATGCCGGAGACCACCTGTCGCAGATCACGGGCCACAGGGGCCTCGAGCAACAACAGGTCGAACGCGTGCTGCTCGCTGGCCTCACGAAGGTCCTCCACCTCAGCGGCGCCGTCGATCACCTCGGTGGCGGCGACCTCGTCGCCCTCGAGCAGCGCCACGCTGGCGAGGTCGAGGAGTCGGTTGTTCATCTCGCAGAACCGGACCAGCTGGTCGGAGAACTCATCGAGCTTGGTGTGGAGGACGGTGCGCATCCCATGACTGTAGTGGCGGGCCGGGATCGCCGCGATCTCGTTAAGGCAGTGTTCACCGCCCGGGCGGTCGGAGTGGGGGTGCGGGCGTGGGGAATAGATGGACTAATCGGTCTGTTCTGCCCTGTCGTACGCACGTCGCCCGCGTCCCGGAAAGGACACTCAATGACCCTCTTCCTGTACGAGACCACCCTCTCCCAGGAACGGCGATCCGGCCGGACGGTGCTGATCGACGCGGACTCGATGGTCGGGGCGCGAGAGATCGGCACCACCGACTCGCGTCTGCGCGAGCCGGCATGAGCGGGTCCACGGCCG
>NZ_JAALDX010000240.1 GCF_014145095.1 Dietzia sp. SLG310A2-38A2
GCGGGCGCAGAGCTCCACGATGCTCCGGCCCTCCGGGGTCTCGTCGGCCAGGCTCGAGGCCCTCGCGGCCGCGGCGAGCTCCGCCGTCGAGGCGCCGGTCGCCGGTTCCAGGGAGGTGGCCTGGCGGGAGCCGAACGTGATGGTCCCGGTCTTGTCGAGCAGCAGGGTATCGATGTCGCCGGCGGCCTCGACCGCGCGGCCCGACGTGGCCAGCACGTTGTGCTGGACCAGCCGGTCCATGCCCGCGATGCCGATGGCGGACAGCAGCGCGCCGATGGTCGTGGGGATGAGGCAGACAAGCAGGGCGATGAGCCGGATCGGATCGATCTCGGCGCCAGAGTAGGCAGCGACCGGGCCGAGCGCGAGGACCGCGACCAGGAAGACGATCGTGAGCATCGCCAGGAGGATGTTCAGCGCGATCTCGTTGGGGGTCTTCTTGCGTTCGGCGCCCTCGACCAGCGCGATCATCCGGTCGACGAACGACTCGCCCGGGGCGGTGGAGATCCGGACGACGATCCGGTCGGAGAGCACCACGGTACCGCCGGTGACGGCGCTACGGTCGCCGCCGGACTCCCGCACGACGGGCGCGGACTCCCCGGTGATCGCCGACTCGTCGACGGTCGCGATGCCCTCGACCACGTCGCCGTCACCGGGGATGACCTCGCCGGCCAGGACCTCGACCAGATCCCCGACGGCCAGCTCCGTCGAGGGGACGGTCTGGGTCTCGTGGGGGCCGCGTCGGACCCTGGCGGTGGTCTCGGTGGTGACCTTGCGCAGGCTGTCCGCCTGCGCCGTGCCGCGTCCCTCGGCGACCGACTCGGCCATGCCGGCGAAGAGGACGGTGGCCCACAACCAGGCCGCCGTGGACCAGCTGAACACGGTGGGGTCCAGCACCGCGAGCACCGTGGTGAGGAGGGACCCCACCCACACCACAAACAGGACGGGGTTGCGGGCCTGGTGCCGTGGATCGAGTTTGCGCAGCGCGCCGGGGGCGGCCGCGGCGAGTTGCCGGGTGTCGAGCAGAGCGGTCACTGGAGTGCCTCCGCGATAGGTCCGAGGGCGAGCGTGGGCACGAAGGTCAGCGCCGCCACCAGGAGGATGACGCCGAGCAGCAGGCCGCCGAAGAGCGGTCCGTGGGTCGGCAGGGTGCCCGGGCCGGGCTCGCTGCGCTTCTGCGCCGCGAGGGAGCCGGCCATGGCCAGGACGAGGATGATCGGCAGGAACCGACCGAGGATCATGCACACCCCGAGGACGGCCTGGAACCAGTGATCGGTGACCGTGAGGCCGCCGAACGCGGAGCCGTTGTTGTTGGCCGCCGAGGCGAAGGCGTACAGGTACTCGCTGAGTCCGTGCGCCGAGTTGGGCGATCCGGCGGGCCCGCCGTTGCCCTGGGCGTCGAGTGCCGACGGCAGCACGGCCGTGACGGCGACGCCGGTGAGGACCAACACGGGCATGACCAGCAGCGACAGGCTGGCGCAGGTGATCTCGCGCCGGCCGATCTTCTTGCCCACGAACTCGGGGGTCCGACCCACCAGCAATCCGCCCACGAACACGGCGAGCACGGACAGCACCAGGATCCCGTAGAGACCGGTGCCGACCCCGCCGGGGGCGATCTCACCGAGCAGCATGTTGAGGATCAGCGCCCCGCCACCGAGAGCGGAGTAGCTGTCGTGCGCCGAGTCGACCGCGCCGGTGGAGGTGCCCGTGGTGGACACCGCGAACAGCACCGAGGCGGGGATCCCGTGGCGGACCTCCTTGCCCTCCATCTGCATCCCCGCGGCCTGCGCGGCCACGCCGGCGGCGTTGTACTCGGCCCAGGTGACCACCGCGAGCATGCCGCCCCACAGGGTGGCCATCACGCCGAGGATCATCAGCCCGTGCCGGCGGCTGCCCGCACCTGACTCGGCGAGCATGGTGCCGAACGTCCGGGTGAGCGCCACCGGGATCAGCAGCAGAGCGAAGATCGACAGCAGGTTGGCCAGCGGGGTGGGGTTCTCGAACGGGTGCGCCGAGTTGGCCCCGAGTATGCCGCCGCCGTTGGTGCCGAGCAGCTTGAGCGCCTCCTGGGAGGCGACCGGTGCCGTGGAGATCTGCTGCGCGGTGCCGTCGAGCGCAGTCACCGCCACTCCGCCGGAGAACGACTGGATCATGCCCTGGGTGAGGAACAGTGCGGCGGAGATCAGTCCGAGGGGGAGCAGCACCCGGACCACGGCGCGGGTGAGGTCCACCCAGAAGTTGCCGATCACGCTGCTGCGGACCCGGCAGAACCCGCGGACCACCGCGACCGCCACGGCGATCCCGACGGCGGCGGAGACGAAGTTCTGCACCGTCAGCCCGACCATCTGCGTGAGGTTGGTGAGGGTCTCCTCCGGCGTATACGACTGCCAGTTGGTGTTGGTGACAAAGGAGACGGCGGTGTTGAACGCCATGGCCGGTTCGACCGCGGACTGAGTGGCTCCCAGCGACGGCAGCCAGTGCTGGACGCGCTGGATCACGTAGAGGGCCAGCATGCTGACGGCGGAGAACGCGAGCACGCCCAGGGCGTAGACGCGCCAGGACTGCTCGCGGCGCGGGTCCACGCGGGCGAGCCGGTAGAGGAGTTGTTCGACCCCGAGGTCGCGGTCGCTGGTGAACACCCGGGCCATGTAGTCGCCGAGCGGGATGTACAGCGCTGCCAGCAGCCCGAGGAGACAGGCCACCTGGAGGCCCGCTGCGAGCGCCGGGCTCATGAGAACCGCTCCGGGTCGACCAGCGCGAGCACCAGGTAGGCCAACAGCATCGCCGCCACCACCAGCAGGACCACGGTGGTGACTCCCGCGACGGTCATCGGTCGGCTCCCGTGGTGGTGGCCGACGGAGCGTCGCGTGACCCGGTGTCGGGCGACGCGGTGTCGGGCGACGGGACGCCGGGGGAGGTGGCGGGCTCGTCGGACCGGGAGAGGCGGTCGACGAGGAACACGCAGCCGGCCAGGCAGGCCAGCATGAGCGCGAGATAGGCGATATCTAGCATCGCGGGCACGGTCACTTTCGATCGGGGATCAGCGTGGCGGGAGCCGACACTGCACCGAGAAGCCTGCGTCCCCCGCGCCCCGGCGGGAAGTGGCATTTACGGACTCTTGACGCCCCGCGCGGAGATCTTTATCCCTCCCTGACGAGGAGCGAGTGGCGGTGGCCGGGCCGAGGCCCCAGCAGTGGCGCGCGCCGCATGATCGGCGGGTGCCGTCCGGCAGGGCCGCGTCCGCTCACCCGGGTGACCGGGGCTGAGCCCGCTGCAGACGAGCCCATTCGGCGAGTGGTCACAGATGACGGATTTCAGGAGAACCCACCTGGGAAAACGTGATCAGGAGTGACCGCGCGACGACAGGTGACCCTGGGATATCTACTTGGAACCAGGATCGAGCGATGCCCTCGCCATGATGATCAACACGGCCATTCCGCAGCCCAGCCCCGCGAGCAGCACAGCTGCCGCCGTAGCGAAACCTTGGCTGCCCAAGCTGATTCCCGCGATCACGAGCATCACCCCGACCAGACCGCGGACACCCTGCCGCGACAGTGCGCTCAGTGTTTCTGTGACGTACTTTCTCCCTGGCACTTCGCCTCCTCTCGTCGCCCGGCTCTACCCGGCCACCGGCATCGGCGGGGCCGGCGCGTGGGTCACGCCGGTGTGGCCCGTGCGCAGGTACTCCACCACGGCGTCGTCGACGATGGCGTTCCCCTTGGCCACCTGCCCGTGGTCGCCACCCTCGACGGTGAGGACGTGCGCGCCCATGCGTTCGGCCAGCGCGAGCGCCCCCCGGTAGGGAGTCTGCGGATCGCCCACTGAGTTGACGAGCAGCGGCGCCGTGGCGAGCCCGGCGTTGCGGACCTCTACGGGCGTGGCGACCGGTGGGGCCCCGGCGC
>NZ_JAALDX010000241.1 GCF_014145095.1 Dietzia sp. SLG310A2-38A2
GGGTCGGCGGGCTCGGGGTCGGCGGCCTCGGGGTCGGCGGCGGGCTCCTCCCGCGCCGGGCCGTTCTCCAGCAGCTCCACGAAACCGGCCTCGTCGAGGATGGTCAGCCCCAGCTCATCCGCCTTGGCCGCCTTCGACCCCGGATTGTCCCCCACCACCACGTAGTCGGTCTTCTTGGACACCGAGCCCGAGGCCTTACCGCCCCTGGCGATGATCGCCTCCTTGATCCCGTCGCGGGTGAATCCCTCGAGGGATCCGGTCGCCACGATGGTCAGGCCCTCGAGGGTGCGTGGGATCGACTCGTCCCGTTCATCGGCCATCGACACGCCCGAGGCCGCCCATCGGTCGACGATCTCGCGATGCCAGTCCACGTCGAACCACTCCACCACCGAGGCCGCAATGGTCGAACCGACGCCGTCCGTGTCCGCGAGCTCCACCTCGGAGGCGGCGCGGATGTCCTCCATGGTGCCGAACCGGGTGGCCAGTGCGCGCGCGGCCGTCGGTCCGACATGGCGGATGGACAGAGCGACCAGCACCCGCCACAAGGGCCTGTCCCTCGCCGTCTCGAGATTGGCCAGCAGCTTGCGGCCGTTCTCGTTGAGCACGGTGCGCTCCGGCTCGGCACCCTCCTCGACCTGCTTGCGGGTCGCCTTGTCCAGTCGGGTGTAGAGGGAGGTGCGGAGGAGATCGGCCTCGGTGAGGTCGAACAGACCGGCCTCGTTGTCGAGCACCCCGCTGGAGAGTAGATCGGAGGATCCCTCATAACCGAGCGCCTCGATGTCGAGCGCGTTTCGCGATGAGAGGTAGAACAGTCGCTCACGGAGCTGTGCGGGACAGGACCGCTGGTTCGGACAGCGCCAGTCCGCGTCCCCCTCCTTCGCCGGCGCCAGGACGGTCTCACACTCGGGGCAGCGCTCGGGAAAGACGAACTCGCGCTCGGTTCCGTCCCGGCGCTCCACCACCGGGCCGAGGACCTCCGGGATGACGTCCCCGGCCTTGCGGATCACCACGGTGTCACCGATCAGCACACCCTTGCGCTTGACCTCGGTCTGGTTGTGCAGGGTCGCCAGCGAGACCGTGGAGCCGGCGACGAGCACCGGTTCCATGTGGGCGAACGGGGTGACCCGTCCGGTACGACCCACGGAGACACGGATGTCGAGCAACTCGGTCATGACCTCCTCGGGCGGGTACTTGTAGGCGATCGCCCACCGCGGTGCCCGCGACGTCTGACCGAGTCGACGCTGGACGGCCCGGTCGTCGATCTTGACCACGAGGCCGTCGATCTCGTGCTCGGGGTCGCCCCTGTGGTCACCCCAGTACCGCATCCGCTCGAGCACCTCGTCGACCCCGGTCGCCGGGGCGGTGTGGGGGGAGACGGGCAGGCCCCAGTCCGCGAGCGCGAGATAGACGTCGTGGAGGCTGCCGAAGGTCGCGCCCTCGACCGCGCCGAGGCCATGGCAGTACATCCCGAGGCGTCGCTGGGCGGTGATCGCCGGGTTCTTCTGCCGCAGTGACCCGGCAGCGCTGTTGCGGGGATTGGCGAACGGTGGCTTGCCGTCTGCCACGAGCCGCGCATTGAGATCGGCGAAGTCCTCGAGCCGGAAGAACACCTCTCCCCTGACCTCGAGCAACGCGGGGACGGGGCGGTCCTTCGTCGGAGTGAGGGCGACCGGGATGTCGTCGATCGTCCGGGCGTTGAGCGTGACGTCCTCCCCCGTGCGGCCGTCACCGCGGGTGGCCGCGCTGACCAACCTCCCCTCGCGGTAGACCAGGTCGAGCGCCACCCCGTCGATCTTGACCTCGCACAGGAATTGCAGGTCCTCCGCGGGGATGTGCGCCTGCTCGACCGCAGAGTTCACCCACGCGCGCAGTTCTTCCTCCGAGAACACGTTGTCCAGGCTCGTCATCCGTTGGAGGTGCTCCACCGGCGCGAAGTCGGTGGAGAAACCACCGCCCACGAGCTGTGTCGGGGAATCCGCCGTCCGCAGCCCGGGGTGCTGTTCCTCGAGCGCCTCCAGGTCGTGGAAGAGCCTGTCGAACTCGGCGTCGGAGACGATGGGGGCGTCCTTGACGTAGTAGCGGAACTGGTGATCCCGCACCGTCTCCGCGAGGTCGGTCCACGCCTGCCGTACCTCCGTAGGGATGTCCCCGGTGCCGACGGGCTCGTTGCTTCGACTCGCTTGGCTCACGAGGACAGGGTAGTGCGACACGTGCCCTGCGTGTCGGGGCGCTGGCCTACGGTGACCGCATGAACCCAGAGATCATCATCCCCGTCTCCCTCGACCGGAACCGCCTGCTGGCCTTCGACCTGGAGACCACCGGGCCCGATCCCCGTACCGCCCATGTCGTCACCTCGGCCCTCGTCGCGATCGACGGGCCCCGCAAGGTGGAGGTCAACTGGATGGCGGATCCGGGCATCGACATCCCGGAGGGCGCCACGGCGGTCCACGGCATCACCACGGCCCAGGCCAGGCAGCACGGAAGGCCGCATGCGGAGGTGGTGGCCGAGACCATCGCCGGGGTCCGGACGGGGTGGCGGGAGGGGCGGACCCTGGTGGTGTTCAACGCCGCGTACGACCTCACCATCCTCAGGAGATGGGACCCCTCGTTCGAGGTGCTCGGCCCGGTTCTCGACCCCTATGTCGTCGATCGGGCGACCGACCCGTACCGCAAGGGCAAGCGCACCCTCGAGGCCCTGTGCGCCCACCACGGCGTGCGGTTGGACGGTGCGCACGAGGCCGCGGCCGATGCGCACGCGGCGGCCCGCCTGGCGTGGAAGCTACTCGGCTCGCTCCCCGAACTGGCCGGTGCGGACTGGCGCGCGGTCAACGCGCAGCAGGCGCAGTGGCACGAGACCCGGCAACGCGACTTCGCGGCCTATCTCGAGCAGTCGGGCAAGGACGCCTCGGATGTCAACACACAGTGGCCGATCGCCGTCGCGTAGATCGGACCGAGCTACTCGGCCAGCCGCGGGGCGGCCTCGGACACCCGACGTACCGACGCCAATGCCTCCACCGGGGTGAGGCGGCCCGAGGTCATGTCGTCCACGGTCGGTGTGAGTACCAGCTGCCCCAACCCGGCGTATCGGGGTGCGCTGAGGCGCTCGAGCAATGCGAGGATCGCGGACACATCGCGTTCCACCTCCGGGCCGGAGCGGGGCGGCCGCGGCGACCCCGGCAGTCCCTCGAGTTGGAGGATCCGCCCTCCACCGAGGACTGTGCCGGCGGCGTCGAGCGCGGGATGGGAGGTACCCGAGTGGAGGAGTTCAGCCGGGACGCAGAGCCCGTCGAGGGGCGCCTCACCGTCCGGGGTCTGGGCGACCGCGGACCACCTCGCCGGCGCCTCGGGTCCGGTGCCGGCGGGGACGCGGACGATCACCTCGGCCACCCCGT
>NZ_JAALDX010000242.1 GCF_014145095.1 Dietzia sp. SLG310A2-38A2
ACCTCCGCCTTGTCCACCCGAGACCCGATCCTGCCCCCCGGATTCCGCCTGGGCACCGCGACCGCCGCCGCCCAGATCGAGGGCGGGGCCGACGCCGACGGTCGCGGTCCGAGCATCTGGGACACCTTCGCCGCCCAGCCCGGCCGCATCCGCGGAGGCGACACCCCGGCCGTGGCGTGCGATCACTATCACCGACACGCCGAGGACGTCAGCGACCTGGCCGCCCTGGGCGTCGACGACTACCGCTTCTCGATCTCCTGGTCGCGGGTCCTGCCCACGGGACGCGGAGAGATCAACCGACCCGGCCTGGACTTCTACTCACGGCTCGTCGACGACCTCCTGGCGGCCGGCATCCGCCCGGTGCCCACCCTCTACCACTGGGACCTGCCGCAGGCCCTGCAGGACGAGGGCGGTTGGCTGAGCCGGGACACCTCGCAGGCCCTGGCCGACTACACCGCAGTGGTGGTCGACGCCCTCGGCGACCGGGTCACCCGGTGGCTCACGCTCAACGAGATGAACGTCCACACCCTCTACGGCCACGGGCTCACCGATCACGCGCCGGCGCTCGGGATGGGACTGGACTGCCTGCCCGTGGCCCACAACCTGCTCCGCGCGCACGGCCTGGCGGTCGGAGCGATCCGGGCCGCGGGCCCCCACCACGAGGTCGGGGTGGTCCAACAGCACTTCCCCGTCATCGCGGCCACCGACTCCCCAGAGGACGTCGAGGCCGCCGGGATGTTCCGCATCCTGACCAACTGGCTGTTCTCCGATCCCCTCCTCCGGGGCGCCTACCCGGAAGACTGGGTGGCCGAGCTCGTCATGACCACCGCGGGCCTGACCGCCGACCAGCTCGAGCAGGACCTCGTCGTCATCTCGCGCCCCCTCGACCTCTACGGCGTCAACTATTACGAACCCACGGTGATCGAAGCCCCCCGCGAGAACACGGACTACTCCGGGGTCCTCGAGGTGGACTTCCCCGAGGACATGCCGTTCCGCCCGGTGCGGATCGAGGGAGTCGAGCGGACCGACTTCGACTGGCCCGTCGTGCCGTCAGGCCTCACCGACATCCTCGTGGCGCTCCACCAGCGGTACCCGGGGCTGCCGCCGGTGACGGTCACCGAGAACGGGTGCTCGGACCACGACGGCCCCGGAGCGGACGGCGCGGTCCACGACGAGCGTCGGATCGACTACCTGCGCGCGCACCTGGCGGCCGTGGCGGACTCAATCGACGCCGGCGTGGACGTCGACGGATACTACGTGTGGTCGGCGATGGACAACTTCGAGTGGGCCGCCGGGTACGCCGAACGCTTCGGCCTGGTCCACGTGGACCACAGCACCCTGACACGGACCCGCAAGGACTCCTGGTACTGGTATCGCGACCTGATCGCCCGGCACCGGGACCGAGTCGCCGGGTTTGGTTCGACACGCGCCTCCGGGGTGCATCCGGCGGTCTAAGCTGGGCGGATGACCACCGATTCGGCCACCGGGCGCCGTCGAACTCTGGGCCTTGCCAGCGTGTGCGCAGCCGTCGCGCTCCTCGGTTCGGCGTGCGGGACCCCGGTGGCGACACCCGGCCCTGACGAGAGTCCGGCCGCCTACTCGGGTCTCGAGGTGAACGAGGACCGGATCGACTACGCGGTCGGCAAGGTCACCGGGATCGTCGAGGAGGAACTGGACGCCTCCGGTATCCCGGGCGCGGCCGTGGCCGTGGTGCACGACGGCGAGGTGGTCCTCGCGGAGGGGTTCGGCGTCCGGGACACGAGCACGGGCACCGAGGTGGACGCGCGGACCGTCTTCCCGCTGGCGTCGATCTCCAAGTCGGTCAGCGCCACGGTGGTGGCAGCGGAGAGCGGCAACGGCGAGGTCGACTGGACCACTCCCGTCAGCGAGTACCTGCCGTGGTTCGAGCTCTCAGATCCCCAGCTGTCCCCACTCGTGACCGTCGGCGACGTCTTCGCGCACCGCTCCGGACTGCCCGAGCACGCGGGTGACGACCTCGAGGACCTGGGGTACGACCGACCCGCGGTCCTGCACGGACTGCGCCACCTCCCGCTCACGCCGTTCCGGGCCTCGTACGCGTACACCAACTTCGGGCTGACGGCCGGCGCCGAGGCGGTGGCGGTCGCGGCGGGGACGCCCTGGGACGAGCTGGGTCGCGAGCGGATCTTCGACCCGCTCGGCATGACCGACACCTCCTTCTCCCACGACGAGCTGCTCGAGCGGGACAACCGGGCGGTCGGTCACGTCCGCGCCGACGCCGCCGACTCCGCCGACACTGCCGCCGAGGGCGACTCGAACGGCGACTGGGTGCCGGCCGATCCCCAGCGCGACCCCGACGCCCAGGCCCCGGCGGGTGGCCTGAGTTCGTCGGTGACCGACATGGCCGCCTGGATGGCGATGGTGTTGGACGACGGCAAGGGGCCTGATGGCTCCCAGGTCGTCCCCGTCGAGGCGCTGCGCGAGGCCCTCACCCCGCAGATCGTCTCCTCGCCGCCGCGGGCCGCCGCGGACCGCTCCGGCTCCTACGGCTACGGGTTCAACATCGGTACCAGTTCCTCGGGCCGGGTCCAGTGGAGCCATTCCGGTGCGTTCGCGCTCGGGGCGGGTACGGCGATGCTCATGCTGCCCTCGCTCGACCTGGGGATCATCACGGTGACCAACGCCTCGCCGAGCGGGGTGGCGGAGACGATCAACGCCCGGTTCGCCGACTACGCCCAGTACGGCGACCCCACGCTGGACTGGCGGGACCTGTTCGGCGGGGCGTTCGCGCCGCTGCTCGATCCCGTCGGTGACCTGGTGGACGCGCGTCGGCCCTCCGACCCGGCGCCACCGCGGGACCCGGCCGAGCTGGTCGGTACCTACCGCAACGACTACTTCGGGACCATCGAGGTCCGGGAGTCGGAGGACGCGCTGGAGATGACCGTCGGCCGCGGGGCCGCGGCCTGGCCACTCGAGCACTGGGACGGAGACACGTTCGCCATCGAGCCGCGGAGCGAGAACTGGCCGCCGGGATCGCGGGGGTCCGTGACATTCGACGACGACGAGGTCACCGTCGAGCTGCTGGACGGCAACGGTCTCGGTACGTTCACCCGCGCGCCCGCCGAGGACGAACCCGGTGACTCCGCAGCACCCGGTGACCCCGCAGCACCCGGCGAGCCCGGGATCTGAGCTCTCCGGGCCCTTCGGTCTGACAACACGGCGCTCACCCCCACACCCAGCCCGACACCCAGCCCGGCGCACGTCCAGCGGCGCGGGTCAGCCCGGCGCACGTCCAGTGGCGCGGGTCAGCCCGGGGCCGGCAGTTTCCCGGCACGCCGCCTGTCGCGTTTGGCATCGGCGTCGGGGGTGGTCATGAACATGGAGAACCACGTCATCCGAGGGTCGGCGTCCACGAGGAAGGCCTTGACCGCGAGAGTCAGTGGCACGGCCAGGATCGCGCCCAGAGCGCCGGCCACGGACGCCCAGAAGACCAGCGAGAGGAAGGTGACGGTGGGGGTGAGCCCCACGGCGTCGCCCGTGAACTTGGGCTGGATGAAGCTCTGGATCACCAGGTTGACCACGCTGTAGATCACCACCACCCAGATGGCGTCGACCGGTCCTCCGGTCAGGAGCGCGAACAGCGCGGGTGGCACGAGGCCCAGGACGAAGCCGATGTTGGGGATGTAGTTGGTGACAAAGGCCAGGACGCCCCACACCATTGCCAGCGGTACCCCGATGATCATCAGCGCCACCACGTCGACGACCGCCACGATGAGTCCGAAGATCGTCGAGACGATCCAGTATGACTTGATGCCGTGGGTGAAGGAGCTGAGGGCATCCGCTAGCCGGGGCCGCTGGCGGGCGATCGCGGCCCGACGACGGGTGATGCCCGGGATGTCGAACACAAGGAAGGTCAGCGCGATCACCAGGACGGTGAGCTGGCCGCCCGCCGAGGACAACTGCCCCGCCACGTTCTGGACGGTGCCGATGATCGTGCCGGGGTCCACACCTGCCAGGCTCGAGGAGACCTGGTCCTCACTCACCCCGAACCGGCCGAGGAATTCGATCATCTGGCCATAGAGCTCCACGAACTTGTCCTGGTATTGCGGGATCTCCTCGGCGGCGATCCACAGCGCCCACACGAGCATCCCGACCAGAGCGGCCAGCAGGAGATAGAGCACCAGCAGGACGATGATCATCCCGCCCCACCTCGGCAGGCCGGCGCGCTCGAGCAGCCGTTGCAGCGGCTGTGCGGCAATCACCAGGTTGAGGGCGAGGAAGGCGGGCATGACCATGTTCGCGTGCTGGGATATCCCCCAGATCACGACGAATGCGGCGGCCAGCGACACCACGGTGACGCCGGCGATCCCCCAGCCCTTGGGCTCCTCGTGCGGGGCGAGCACATCGGGTTCGCGCACGCCGTCACCGGTGGTGGTCATGGCCCCTCCTCGACCCGCGCCCCGTGCGCTGGACGCGGATCAGAGTAGACCCTGTCAGCCCACGGTCAGCGCCGAACGGATGGCGTCCACGTGAACGTCGTCGAGGTCGGCCGGATCCCAGGTGGGATTGCGGTCCTTGTCGATCACCACGGCCCGCACACCTTCGACGAAGTCCGGGCGAGCGGTGATCCATCCGCCCAGCGCCAACTCGTTATCCAGGCACTCGCGCAGGTCAGCCGCGGCCGCCCCGGCGCGGAGCAACTCGATGGTGGCGATGACGGACGTCGGGCAGTGCGACCGCAGCATCTCGAGGGTCGCGGTGGCCCACTCGTCCTGCACACCGGACTGAAGGGCCGCGACCATCTCCTGCACGGTCCCGCGGGAGAAGACGTCCTCGATCCGGTCGATGTGCTGCTCGACGGCGGACTCCCCCGCCGTCGAGCGATCGAGCCCGTAGCGCGCCAGGGCGGCGTCAAGGCCATCGGACGCGATAGCGGTGACGAAGTCGTCGCGGTCTGAGTCGTCGATCAGGTGGGTCGCCAGCCCCGTGTAGAGCGCGTCGGCGGAATTCATCCGGACCCCGGTGGTACCGAGGTAGGTCCCCACCGCGAGGCCTCGGGTACCGCCGCCGCACAAGCGGGGCAGGAAGTGGCTGGCACCGACGTCGGGGATGAACCCGATCGCCGTCTCCGGCATCGCCATCATGACCTTCTTGGTGACCACGCGGTGCGAACCGTTGATGGAGATCCCGAGTCCGCCGCCCATCGCGACGCCGTGGATCACGGCGACGGTGGGCACGCGGTGCGTGTGGTACGCGAGGTCCATCGCGTACTCCTCGGAGAAGAACTCCCGGTTGGTCTGGTGCTCGCCGGCGGCCGCGGCGTCGCGCAGTGCGCGGATGTCGCCGCCCGCGCAGAACGCCTTCTCGGAGGTACTCGTGGTGACCACGGCCTCCACGCCCGAGTCCTGCGAGGCGGCGTCCAGGGCGGAGTGCAGGGCCCGGCACATGGGCAGGTCGAGGGAGTTCAGTGCCTTGGGGCGGTCCAGGACGATGTGCTGCATCCGGCCTTCTCGCCGGGTGGTGACGAATTCGCTCATGCCCCCAGTGTGTCAGGCCGGCCCGTGACCGTCGCCGGGATACTAGGAATTCCTACCTAGGTCGCCCCCGCCGCCCTGCCAGGCCTCCTGTCGCCGACCGCGCCCCGCCTCCACCGAACGCGCCGCGCCTCCGGTCAGAGCAGCTCCGATGCCACGTCCGGGACGTACTTGAACTCCTCGCGCGGTGGCCGCTCGTAGCTGGCGCCCTCGGGTCGTTCCGGGATCTCGAACGTCGGCGGCTCCAGCTTCTCCCACGGGACGGTGGAGAGCAGGTGCGAGATCACGTTGATCCGCGACCGCTTCTTGTCCTCCGACTCGACCGTGTACCAGGGCGCCTCGGGGATGTCGGTGTGGATGAACATCTCGTCCTTGGCACGGCTGTAGGCCTCCCACCGGTTGATGGACTCGAGGTCCATCGGCGAGAGCTTCCACCGGCGCATGGGGTCGTCGTGCCGCGAGCGGAAGCGGCGCTCCTGCTCCTCGTCGGACACGGAGAACCAGTACTTGCGCAGCATGATCCCGTCCTCCACGAGCAGGCGCTCGAAGATCGGTGCCTGGTGCAGGAATCGGCGGTACTCGTCCGTGGTGCAGAAGCCCATCACGCGCTCCACGCCGGCCCGGTTGTACCAGGAGCGGTCGAAGATCACGATCTCGCCGGCTGCGGGAAGATGCTCGATGTAGCGCTGGAAGTACCACTGCGTCTTGTGCACCTCGGTCGGGGCGGGCAGCGCGACCACGCGGGCGTGCCGCGGGTTGAGGTACTGAGTGATGCGCTTGATCGCCGACCCCTTGCCGGCGGCGTCACGGCCCTCGAACACCACCACGAGCCGGTTCCCGGTCTCCTTGAGCCAGGCCTGCATCTCCACGAGCTCGGCCTGCAACCGCTCGAGTTCGGCTTCGTAGGGCTTCTTGGGGAGCTTCTCCAAGCCGCTGGGGAGCTCCTTCTTCTTCGACCCGTTCTTGCCGCCGCTTTTCGAGGACGCGTTCTTCCCGCTCGAGGTGGCCTTCTTGTCGTCCTTCTTGCCGCTCATGGGCACCGATCCTACGGCGGCCGGTGCGCCTTTCGCCCGGTGGCGACGGAACTCGTCCGCATGGGGATTCCCAGCCGTCGCCGTCGTCGTCCCGTCATCGTCCGGTGGTCGGGTGCGCGATACTGGTCCCCGTGAGACCACTCCCCCGCCCCCGGCGCAGCGCAGACCTGCGCGTCTGTCCCACCGCGGTGCTCGACACGGTGGTATCGGCGCCGCGGACGTGAGCGCCCTGCTCGTCCTCTGGGACCTCGACCTCACGCTGCTCGACCCCGCCGGGTTCGGCTCGCGGATGATCGCCCCCGCGCTCGCCGAGATGGTGGGCCGCGAGCCCGTCATGGACGTCTCCTTCGCCGGGCGGACCGACCGCGCGATCTGCACAGAGCTGTTGGAGAGGAACGGGATCGAACCCCGCGAGGACCTCGTCACCACGCTGCTCCACGCCGTCGCCGAGCGGTGCGAGGCCCACGGGCAAGATCTACTCGACGCGGGAGGTGGCGCTCTTCCGGGCGCGCACGACGCCGTGGCAGCCCTCGCCTCGGTCGACGGGCTGCACCAGGGGATCGTCACTGGCAACATGCGACGGACGGCCTTGCTCAAGCTCCGGTTGTGCGGGTTCGACGGGCTTCCCGATCCGCGATTAGGGGCCTTCGGCGATCACCACGCCGACCGCGCCGACCTCGTCCGCGGTGCACTCACCACGGCCCGCGGCCGCGGGCTCGACGTGTCCGCTGACCACGCGGTGGTGATCGGTGACCACGTCCACGATGTCCGCGGCGCACTCGACGCGGGGGTCCGCTGCGTCGCCATCGCCACCGGTCGGGTCTCCGCTGACGAGCTGCGATCAGCCGGTGCCCGCTCCGTCCTGCCGCACCTCACCGATGCCGACGCGCTGCTCTCCGCCATTCTCGCCCACACCTCCGCGCCCTGCTGACCTTCACCACTCCCCCGGTTGGCTCTCGCAGTCTCCCGCTGACTCTCTCGGCGTCAGCACATCCCTTTGAGGCGCGCCCCCACCCCGGTGCGCCCCCACCCCGGTGCGCCCCCGCCCAACGCATTTGGTGGTGTCCCTTGTCGCCACAACGCAGTTTTATCGCAGTGGGCACGACCAAGATCCGGGTCATGTGGTCGCGCGTCGCGGTCATACATGCGCGCGGCCGCGCTCGAGGGCCGCACCGATCTGGCGGAGTACCGCCCGTGGATTCCGGAGCATCGAACCGGTCACCCGGATCACCTGCCAGCCGAGCTCCGAGAGTTCGGCGTTGACCCGCGCGTCGTACTCCCAGGTAGACCTGCCTCGATGGACGTCCCCGTCGTAGAACACCGCCACCTTCTCGACTTCGTACGCCAGATCCGCAGTAGCGACCTTCACCCCGTACTCGTTGTGGATCTCGACCTGCGGAGTCGGGTCGGGCAGGTCCGACCGGACGATCAGCAGCCGAAGCCTGGTCTCCGGCGGCGAATCCGCTCGCTGGTCACACCACTGGAGAAGGCTCCGCACCCTCTTCAGACCGTGCAGCCCTCGCAGGTCCCTTGCGAGTGCACTCACCTCGCCGACGGCGATCCGGGATCGATTGCACACGGCGTCGATCTTCGCGATGGCGGTATCGTCGTTGACCTCCCACCTCGCTACGTCGATGGCCGTCCGTGCAGCGGAGGTCACACGGAGTCCACCGATCGCTTCCACCTGTCCCGCCGGCAGAGCACGCCGGAGGCGACGCAGCCGCACACGGCCCGGAGCAGGTGCTGTTCCGACCGCGTAGATGTCGACTTCTCTCTCGACCGCAGCTGGCGCGTACCAACGCTCCCGGTGGACCAGTGCCGCCGCGAGACCACCGATCACGGCTCCAGCGGGTGCCCATAGCGCTGCGCCGCGGACCACTACATCCGATGTGGCGGGCGCTTCGATGGCGAGGTACACGTCGGGAAACAGACGACGATGTCCTGACCTGAGCTGATGGCCGGACAGCTGGCCTGCCAAGACCGCCGCACTACCGATAAACGGTTCAGAAGGATGGGGAAGAGACACCTCAGGATCATCGCCCGCAGTGACCGTTCACGCCCGCCCCCAGCGTCCCCTGTGGATGAGGACGTCGAGCATCCACAACGAACTGCGCCGCTCGGTCCTGGCATCATGTGTTCCGCCCGCGTTCTGGTCGTGCCCAGCGCGGCGAAACGCTCGATTCACCGCAGCAGAGACGACCAAGTTCGACGTACACACCGCTATCGCGCCGGCGGGTGGGTCAGCCCTCGACCTGTTCGCCGAGCTCCATCCAGCGCTCCTCGAGCTGTTCCTTCTCCGCGCTCACGTCCTTGAGGTCGCGGTCGAGGGAGGCGAGCTTCTCGGTGTCGAGCGCCTCCCCTGCCGCGGCGGTGAGGGCCTCGTGGAGGGTGGCCTGCCGCTGGTCGAGTTTGAGCATCTGGCGCTCGATCTTGGACATCTCCTTGCGCAGCGCCCGCTCGTCGCTCGAGCTGAGACCGGAACCGCCGGAGCCGGCAGTCGCGGGAGATGCCGAACCAGCGCCCGAGCCCGAGACAGAGCCCGAGCCGGAGCCCGCACCGGCGGGCTCGCGCAGTACCTTGCCCGAGTCGCCCGCGGCTCCTGCGCGCTTGCGGCGCTCGAGGTACTCGTCGATCCCCCGCGGCAGGTTGGTGAGCCCGCCGTCGCCGAACAGCGCCCACACCGAGTCGCAGATGCGCTCGACGAGGTAGCGGTCGTGGGAGATCACGACCATCGTGCCGGGCCACCCGTCGAGCAGGTCCTCGAGCTGACGGAGCGTGTCGATGTCGAGGTCGTTGGTGGGCTCGTCGAGCAGCAGCACGTTGGGCTCGGCCATGAGGACGCGCGTGAGCTGCAGGCGCCGCCGCTCACCGCCGGAGAGGTCGCCGACCGGCGTGCGCTGGCGGGCAGGGGTGAAGCCGAGGCGTTCGGCCAACTGGGAGGCGCTGAGCTCGATGTCACCGAACGCCACGCGGGCGGCCACGTCCTCGATCGCCTCGAGTACCCGCTGGTCGAGCGGCAGGTCGTCGAGTTCCTGCTTGAGCCACCCGATGCGGACGGTCTTGCCCTCTTTGCGGCGCCCGGCCCCGAGCTCGGCCTCACCCGCCAACGCGCGCAGGAGCGTGGTCTTGCCGGACCCGTTGACGCCCACCAGGCCGAGGCGCTCGCCGGGGGCGAGGCGCCAGGTCAGGTCCTCGACGAGAGTGCGGCCGTCGGGGGCGTCGAGGCGCGCGTCCTCGAGCTCGATCACGACCTTGCCCAGACGCCGGGCAGCGAAGCTCGACAGGCGTAGCGAGTCGCGGGGCGGCGGCACGTCCTTGATCAACGCTTCGGCCGCCTCGATGCGGTATCGCGGCTTTGAGGTGCGGGCCGGTGCTCCGCGACGCAGCCAGGCGAGCTCCTTGCGCATGAGGTTCTGCCGCCGGGACTCGGAGGCCGCGGCCTGGCGGTCCCGCTCGGCGCGGGCGAAGACCCAGTCGTTGTACCCGCCCTCGAACTGCTCGACGCGGCCGTCGACCACCTCCCAGGTGTGGGTCGCGACGGTGTCGAGGAACCACCGGTCGTGCGTGACCACGACGAGGGCGGAGGACCGCGCACGGAGGTGATCGGCGAGCCACTGCACGCCCTCGACGTCGAGGTGGTTGGTCGGCTCGTCAAGGACCAGCAGGTCGAGGTCCTGGACCAGGGCTGCGGCGAGTGAGACCCTCCGCCGCTCGCCGCCGGAGAGGTCATCCACCGCGGTGTCCAGGCCCAGGTCGTGGATGCCGATCCCGTCGAGCACGGCGCGGATCCGCGCATCGCCCGCCCACTCGTGCGTGGCCACGCCCAGTCCGCCGAGCACGGACTCGCCCACCGTGTCGGCGGCCAACTCGGTCCGCTGGGTGACCACGGCCAGACGCAGGCCGCTCACACGCGACACCCGTCCGGTGTCCGGCTCGGCCACCCCGGTGAGGATCTCGAGCAGCGTGGTCTTGCCGCCGCCGTTGAGGCCGACCACGCCGATGCGGTCGCCGGCGTTGACGCCCAGGGAGACGTCGTCGAGCACCTGTCGGATCCCGAAGGACACCGACCCCTGCTCGAGGTTGATGAGATTGGTGGGGGCCATTACTGCTCCGGTGTCTGTTGCGGGTTGTCTATGACGTGGGCGCCGGCGACGGGGCCGCGGGTGAGTCGGACCTCGCGCGCGACGCCGGTCTCGCTCACCTCGGCGGCCACTGCGATCGCCTGCTCGCGGTCGGCGCAGAAGAACAGGCAGGTGGGGCCCGAGCCGGAGACCATACCGTGCAGCGCACCGGCCTCGGCTCCGGCCCGCAGGGTCT
>NZ_JAALDX010000243.1 GCF_014145095.1 Dietzia sp. SLG310A2-38A2
GCCGCCGGCTCGTCGAGGTGCACCGAGTACCTGCGCACAAGCACTCGCCACACGAGCGGCCCCACCGTCACGAGTACCAGTGCGATCGCGCCGATCAGTGCCGGCGACGCCCCGAGCATCGCGGACGCGGTGACCGCCAACACGATCGTGATGCCCCGCCGGATCAGGCCCTGCGGCACCCGGCCGGCGAACTTGGACCCGAAGAACGTCCCGATCGCCCCGCCGATCAGCAAGGGCACCAGCAGGTTCCAGTCGACGCCGGTCACCATCACGTGCCCGATCGCCGCCGCGATCACCAGCGGGACCGCCTGCACGAGGTCGGTGCCCACCAACCGCAGCGCCGCCAGGGTCGGGTACAGCAGCATGATGCACATCATGATGACCGTGCCGGAGCCCACCGAGGTGATGCCCACCATCAGCCCGCCGATCACGCCGACCAGCAGGGTGATCAGAGGCTTGACGGGCGGGTTCGGGTCGCTGCCCGTGCGGATCTTGCCGGCCATCTCGAAGAACGCGCGAAGGAAGTAGGCGGAGGACGCCACGATGAGCGTGCCGCCGATGGCCTTCTTCAACAGCCCCTGCACGTCGTCGGCTCCCACCGCGTGCACGAGCCAGGCCCCCAGGTACGCGGTCGGTACCGAGCCCAGGATCAGCCAGAACGCGATCCTGAGGTTGGGTTTGCCGTGCTTCCAGTGCACGCCGGCCCCGATGACTTTGTTCACCGCGTTGACCACCAGATCGTTGGCCACGGCGGCGGTGGGCGGGATCCCCACGAGGATGAGCGCGGGCGTCATCAACGCCCCGCCGCCCATCCCCGTGAGACCTATGACCACGCCGATCACCGCGCTGACGATCAGCAGCCCCAGCGAGTCGTAGGTCCAGAGCGCCTCGGGCACCGGCTCAGACCCCCAGGATCGAGCTGACGATCCGCTGTGCCACCTCTTCCGCGGTGCCGTCCTCCGGCCGGATGTGCAGATCGGGGGTCAGCGGCGGCTCGTACGGCGCCGAGACGCCGGTGAACTCAGGGATCTCGCCGGCCCGCGCCTTGGCGTACAGCCCCTTGGGGTCGCGCGCCTCGCACTCGGCCAGCGGGGTGTCCACGAACACCTCGGTGAAGGGCAGGTCGGCCGCGGCGTGGACGCTGCGCGCCTTGTCGCGGTCTGCGCGCATCGGGGAGATGAGGGAACAGATGACGACGACGCCGGCATCGGCGAACAGCGCCGCCACCTCCGCGGTACGGCGGATGTTCTCCGCCCGGTCCTCGGCCGAGAACCCGAGGTCGGCGTTGAGGCCGTGCCGCAGGTTGTCGCCGTCGAGGATGTACGCGGGGTGCCCGGACTCGATGAGCAGCCGCTCCACCTCGGAGGCGACCGTGGACTTGCCCGAGCCCGACAGGCCCGTGAGCCACAGCGTGCGGCCCTGCCCGCGGTCACCGCGCTGGACGGCGCCGGCGTGCCAGACCACGTTGGAACCGGTGGTGGCGGGCCCGATGATCATGCCCGCGCCCACGGTGTTGCCGGTGAGCTCGTCCACGAGGATGAACGCGCCGGTGTCGCGGTTACGGCGGTACGGGTCGTACATCAGCGGCGTCTGCGTCCGCAGGCCGATGCGGCCGATCTCGTTGAGCCCCAGCTCGGTGGAGTCGGGGTCGCGGTGCAGGGTGTTGATGTCGAGCCGGTACTCCAGCCCCGTGACGATCGCCTTGGTGTCGCGGGTGGTGTGCTTGACGACGTACCGCCTGTTGGGCGTGAGCGTCGAGTCGTCGGCGAACCAGCAGACCATGGCCTCCAGCTCTGTGCCCTGGTGCGGGCGGTTGCCGGGGCGGGCGATCATCTCGCCGCGGACGATGTCGATCTCGTCGTTGAGAGCGATCGTCACCGCGGCCGGCGCCGCCGCCTCGTCCAGCTCCGCGCCGCCCGGGCCCCAGATGGCCTTGATGGTGGACTGCCGACCGGACGGCATGACCACCACCTCGTCGTCGACCTTCATGATGCCCCCGGCGACGGTGCCGGCGAAGGACCGGTGGTCGAGGCCGTCGGCGCGCTGGGGGCGGATCACGTACTGCACCGGGAACCGGACATCGGTCAGGTTGCGGTCCGAGGCGATGTGCACGTTCTCGAGATGGTCCAGCAGCGCCGGGCCCGTGTACCAGGGCATCGAATCGGTGCGGTCGACCACGTTGTCGCCCTTGAGTGCGGAGAGCGGGACAAAGGTGACGTCGTGGACCTCGAGCTTGGCGGCGAAGTCCGTGAACTCGGAACGGATGGCCTCGTAGGTGGCCTCGTCGTAGTCGACCAGGTCCATCTTGTTGACGGCCACCACCAGGCGCGGAATGCCCAGCAGCGCGGACAGGAACGCGTGCCGGCGGGTCTGCTCGAGCACTCCCTTGCGGGCGTCGACCAGGATGATCGCCACGTCGGCCGTCGAGGCGCCGGTGACCATGTTGCGCGTATACTGCACGTGGCCCGGGGTGTCGGCGATGATGAACTTGCGGCGCGGGCTCGAGAAGTAGCGGTAGGCCACGTCGATTGTGATGCCCTGCTCGCGCTCGGAGCGCAGGCCGTCGGTGAGCAGCGCGAGGTCGGTGTACTCGTCGCCGCGCTTGGCCGAGGTGGCCTCGATCGAGGCGAGCTGGTCCTCGAAGATCCCCTTGGAGTCGTAGAGCAGGCGCCCGATGAGGGTCGACTTGCCGTCGTCGACCGAACCCGCCGTGGCGATGCGCAGCAACTGGGCGTGTTCGGACATGGTGCTCAACTGCTCGGGGGTGAGGGTCGACGCGCTGGTGGCGGACGACGTCGTGGTGGCGGACGACGTCGTGGTGGCGGAGCTCATCAGAAGTAGCCTTCCTTCTTGCGGTCTTCCATGCCGGCCTCGGAGATCCGGTCATCGGCACGGGTGGCGCCGCGCTCGGTGACGCGGGTACCCGCGACCTCGGCCACGACGGCGGCGTTGTCGGAGGCGTCGGACTCCACGCAGCCGGTGCAGGTGGCGTCGCCGACGGTGCGGAAACGGACCAGCTCGGTGCGCGCCTCCTCGCCCGGGAGGGTCTCGAGGAACCGGGTCTTGGCCAGGAGCATGCCGTCGCGCTCGATCACCTCGCGCTGGTGCGCGTAGTAGATGGGCGGCAGGTCGATGTCCTCGCGCTCGATGTACTGCCAGATGTCCAGCTCGGTCCAGTTGGACAGCGGGAACACCCGGATGTGCTCGCCCTTGCGGTGGTTGCCGTTGTAGAGCTTCCACAGCTCGGGGCGCTGCTTGCGTGGGTCCCAGGCGCCGAAGGCGTCGCGGAACGAGAACACGCGCTCCTTGGCGCGGGCCTTCTCCTCGTCGCGCCGGGCACCGCCGAAGACGGCGTCGAAGCGGTTCTCCTGGATTCCGCGCAGCAGGGCGGCGGTCTGGAGGCGGTTACGACTCGTGCCGACGCCGGTCTCCTCGACCACGCGGCCCGCGTCGATGTCGTCCTGCACGTACGACACGAGCAACTGCACGCCGGTCTCCTCGACCACCCTGTCCCGGTACTCGATGACCTCGTCGAAATTGTGCCCGGTGTCGACGTGCATGAGCGGGAACGGCATGGGCGCGGGCCAGAACGCCTTACGCGCCAGGTGGAACATCACCACGGAGTCCTTGCCGCCGGAGAACAGCATCCCCGGGCGTTCGAACTGCGCGGCTACCTCGCGGAAGATGTGGACGGACTCTGCCTCGAGCGCGTCGAGGTGAGAGAGCGTCACCGCCGTCCTCGCTGTCATGCGACCTCCAATGTCGTGGGCTGGTCCGGCGTGACCGGACAGCAGACCGCAGACAGGTCTGTCTGCGGTCTGGTTCGGACTCCATCGTGCGCCCCTGCGTCCCCGATTTCCATCTCGGTGAGGGCAATTCCGGACGGTTCGTCCGCATATCGACATAGAGTGTCGGCTATGCGACACGAACCCACCCATCGCGTGCTCTCCGTGATCGAGGCGTTGTCGGTCGAGGGCCCCCCGTTACCCCTCGCCGAGATCGCCCGGGCCACCGGGGCCAGTCGCTCGACCCTGCACGCCGTGCTCGCCGAGATGCAGGACGAGCAGTGGGCCGAGAAGCTCGAGGGTGGGTGGCGCGCCGGGCCCCGGATGCGCTCGGTCGCCGCGTCGCTGTCCGCCGAGGTCGATCTGGCCCGGGCCGCCAGGCAGCCG
>NZ_JAALDX010000244.1 GCF_014145095.1 Dietzia sp. SLG310A2-38A2
GCCGTCCGGTCCCGGCCGTGGTGGCGCGCCCGTCCGACCGGTGGAGTCGGCGCGCCCCAGCGGTCCGGGCGCTCCTGGCAGCCGAGCGGCCGACGGTGCTCGGCGCCCAGGAGGTGTTGCGTGAGCAGGCCACGGTCATGCTCGATGCCCTCGGACCCGGGTACGACGTCGTCGGTCGCGGTCGGGGCGCCGACGGGGGCGGCGAGGCCTCGCCGATCTTCTACGACTCGGGCAGGCTCGAGCTGCTCGAGTGGAACCAGATCGCGCTCTCCGATCAACCCACCCGCGCGGGGTCGGTGTCCTGGGGGAACCTCGTCCCCCGGGTCCTAGTGTCGGCGATGTTCCGTGATCGTGGGACCTCGCGGAACTTCCTCGTGATCAACACCCACCTCGACCCCTTCTCAGCGCGTTCCCGTCTCCGGTCGGCACGGGTGATCGGAGATCTGGTGTCCGCCGCGGGGTCGCCGACCGTGGTGACCGGCGACCTCAATACGGGCCCGGCCGGCGCGGCGGTCCGCGAGCTGGTCCGGGACGGCACCCTGGTCGACAGCTGGCACGGTGCGCGGACCCGCGCGAGTGAGGAGTGGGGAACGTACGCCGGCTACCGCGCGCCCCGACGGCAGGGGTCGCGCATCGACTGGATACTCGCCTCGTCAGCATTTAGGGTCACCCACGCCGCGGTCAACCCGCTGCGGCCCGGCGGTGTGTGGGCGTCGGACCATCTGCCCGTCCACGCCGTCGTGGGTCTCGACGAAGGAGGTGTCGACACGTGATCGACAACTTCCTGCGACCCGCGGAGAGCCGCGCGCGGATGGCGGCGGACGCTCTGCGGATCCTCGGGACCCTCAGCGTCCTGGTGGCCCTGTTGCTCCACGGTCTGACGGACGCGGCCATCGTCGCGTTCGCGTTGCCCGGCCTGATGCTCCCGCGCTTCGTCGGGATGAGGCCGTGGGCGGATACCGCGGTGTCGGTCACGGTGCTCGTAGCGGCCTGGAGCAACGTCTTCGACCTGTACACGCGGATCTGGTGGTGGGACATCGTGGTCCACTTCGTGTGCGCCGGGGCCCTGGCGGTGGTGACCTATCTGTTCCTCGCGCACCGCGGGATCGTTCCGACGCCTGGCGACAGGGGCGTCCCGGCCGTGGCGGCGGTGGTGCTCACGACCACCTTCGGTCTGGCCCTGGGCGCATTGTGGGAGATGGTGGAGTGGTTCGGCTACGCCTACCTGACGGACCGGATCTACGTGACCCTCGACGACACGATCGGGGACATGGCCGCGGGTGGCCTCGGCGCGCTGGCCGCGGGTCTGCTGTTGGCCCACGGGCCCCGGGTACTGATGCCGACCGTCCTTCCCAGGCGCGAGTCCCAGGAGACGACCTCTGGCCGCTAGGCGGACGACCCGGAGCCCGCTGCCCGGGTCCCACTGCAGACGCCGGGCCTCACCGGACGCCGTTCGCGTCGTCGTCGTCGTTCCCTAGTGACCCCGGTGCGACGGGCTCCTCCGGAAACGGGGGCGCGTCGCCCGGTCGGCGAGCCGGGGCTCCGGCCCGCACCACCTCCGCCAGGAGGGGGAACAGCAGGACGGTGACCGCCCCGGCCGCCACCAGGACGGAGGAGATCTCGCCTGTCATCAAGCCGTTGTTTACCGCGACCTGGGTGACCGCCACGATGATCGGGAGGCCGGTGGCCGCGTAGAGACCCACCCTCGCCCGTTCCCGCGGACCGTCCAGCCCGGGGCTCGCGCGGGTGACGGTCTCGCCCAGCCACACCCCTCCGCCGCGGATGACGAGCATGCTCACCACGGCCGCCACCAGCACCCACGGCGTCGCCGCCACGGCCCCGAGGTCGATGTCCATCCCCGACACCACGAAGAAGGCCGGGATGAACAGGGTGTAGCCGACGGTCTCCAGCTGACGGAGCAGGATCGCGGCGAGACCGCGGTCCGGGGTCTCGCCACCGCCGCGCAGGTGTGCCCCGAGGGAGTCGACCAGCCGCCGCAGGATCATGCCGGCGGCAAAGGCCCCGAGCACCACGTCCAGACCGAACACCGTGGCCACGACCATCATGGTGGCCAGGAGCAGGATCACCGTGCGCATGGCCAGCTGACCGGTGGAGGTGGTGCCCTGCAGGAGCGCCCGACCGAGCGCGGGGATGTGGAGCAGTCGGGCCGGCACCGCCAGGATCACCAGCGCGGCCAGCAGGAACAGCCCGACGGCCGCGATGGAGGACTCGATGCTGCGGGTGCCGAGCAGCACCGCCATCACCAGGATCGGCCCGAGTTCCCCCACCGCGCCGTGGGTGAGGACGGCCCGGCCGACGGGGGTGCTCTCGTGGCCGGAGCCCTTGAGGATGGGCAGCAGGGTCCCGATGGCCGTGGAGGTGAGCAGGAGCCCGATCGCCACCGCGGTCTCCCAGCGGCCCGAGACCATCCACCCCACCCCGGCTGCCAGGATCAGGCTGACGGCCCAGGTCCCGGCCGCCCGTCGTCCGCTGCGTCCGGTGAGGGTGGAGACCTCGAGCTCGAATCCGGCCAACAGGAACAGCATCCCCAGCCCGAGCTCGGCCAGGAGCGCGACCCCGCCGGACTCCACCGCCAGGCCCAGACCGTTGGGGCCGATCACCATCCCGCCCACCAGGAGGAGCACCACGCCCGGGATGAACGAGCGGGTGAACCCGGAGAGCACCGGTGCCGCCCAGACGGCCAGGACGATCCAGAAGAGGGAGACGAGCTCGGTGGGGGACGCCTCGGCGGCCAGGATGGTGGTGGTCACGTCCGGCCTCTCGCTAGGTTGATGAAGGAGAGCTTAGTGGAGCGGGGCGCGCGCGAGGCCGTCGACCGGCGTCGACCGGATCGTGCGAGGGTGGGGCACATGACCACCTCGCCGCTCGATATGTCCGACGGAGACCCCCGGCGGCTTCCGGGCTACCGTCGCACGTTCGGCGCGGGGAGACTGACCCTGGGCCTTGGCTTCCCGCTGCGGACGCGCGCCGACCGGTTAGACGGCTCGGACATCACCGACCAGGTCGAGGTCGCCCGGGCCGTGGAGGCCGGAGGGTTCGCCGCCCTCTACGCCCGGGACATCCCGCTCCGCGTCCCGTCGTTCGGCGACGTGGGCCAGATCTACGACCCGTGGGTGTTCCTCACGTACGTGGCCGCACACACCAGCCGGATCGCCCTGGGGACGGCGGCCGTCGTGCTCCCCGTCCGCCATCCACTGCACGTGGCCAAGTCGGCGGCCAGCCTGGACCGTCTCTCCGGCGGTCGGTTCCTGCTGGGTGTGGCCTCCGGCGACCGGCCGGAGGAGTTCCGGGCGTTCGGACTGGAGCAGGGGCGGCGGGGGGAGAGGTTCCGGGAGAACCTCACGGTGATGACCCACGCCCTCACCACCGAGATGCGCGGGATCCGCTGGTCAGGGGGGTGGATGCACAGCGCGGACGTGGTCCCCAAGCCCACCGCCTCGTCGGTGCCGGTGATCATGACCGGCTCATGTCAGCAGAGCATCGCGTACCTGGCCGCGCACGGGCACGGGTGGTTGACCTATCCGCGTGACTTCGACGCGCAGCGCCGGACCGCCGCGCGGTGGCGCGAGGTGGTGACAGAGAGTCGGGAGGGAGGATCCGACGACGACGACGAGGTGTTCAGTCCCTTCGCGCAATCGCTCCAGATCGACCTGGCCGAGGACCCGGACGAGGCGGCCTCGCCGATCAGCTTCGGATTCCGGATCGGTCACCGGCGTCTGGTCGAGCACCTGACGGACCTGCGGGGGATCGGGGTCAATCACGTCCTGCTGGGGGTCGCGGCGTCCCGCCGGCCGATCCGTGAGGTCGTCCACGAGCTGGCCGACCACGTCGTGCCCCACTTTCCGGCGCTCGCCCACTAGCCTCACCGGCGGAACGGAGAGGCGGGACCACCCATGACAGGCGCGGCCACCCCGGAACCCGGACTCCTCGAGCACCTCCGGTCCCGGCAGTTCCTGTTCATGCTGCCCCGCGCGGTGTCACTGCAGCTGATGCACCCCGCGATCAGTGCGGCGATCCTCGAGCACTCGCCCTCCCCGGGCTTCGTCTGGCTGCACAAGCAGCGTTCGGTCCCCCCGACGATCGACATGGCGTTCGACCCGCATCCGGAGTCCTGGATACCGAGGCGCATCGTGGTCACGCACGACACGATCAGGGGATCCGACGCCGACGGCACGCGCTACCACTCGCTGGACCCGCAGGTCTTCCACTTCCAACACGCCACGTACGTGGACTCCCTCTTCGAGACCATCACGAGGTTCCGCGGTCCACTGGACGCCGAGGAACGCCGGTCGCTCTACGCGTCGTGTTGCAGGTGGTACCGCGCCTACGGCATCTCCGACACGCCGTTGCCCGCGACGGTCGAGGACTTCGACGCCTACTTCCGCGACCGGACCGCGACACTGTCCGTCACCCCGGCGCTCGCGCGGTACCGCGGGCAACTGCTCCGCCCCCGCCAGTGGTGGCCGGCCGCGGTCCCCTCCGGCGCCATCCGGACGTTCCTGCATCCGGTGGCCGCGGCGGCACTCGGGGTCCGGCCGTCCG
>NZ_JAALDX010000245.1 GCF_014145095.1 Dietzia sp. SLG310A2-38A2
GCCGTAGGGGGCGCCGGGCCCGGAGCCGGGCTCCTGCGACGCCCCGGAGGTTCGGCCGGCGCCGGTACTCGGCGAGGGTGGCCGCACGTTCGATACCTCGGACCACCCTGCCGGTGGCACGGGGGTGCGGCGGTGGAGGCCGTACCAGCCGGCGAGCATGGCGACGGCCATGAGGAACCCGGCCCCCACCACGAGGCTCTCCCCGGAACCACCGAAGGTGGGTGCGCTGAGGAGGACGACGACGACGAGGACCACTGCCGTGATCTTCGAGCCGGATGCCCGGCCCTTCCCGATCAACGCCTCCCCCTTGGAGGCCTCGTCTCCGGCGGAGCGCAGGAGCAGCCACAACAGTGCGTACAGGAACACCCCGGCCCCGCCCCAGAGTGCGGCGATCACGAAGGCGATGCGGAAGAGGACGGGGTCCACCCCGTAGCGACGGCCGAAGCCGCCACAGACGCCGGCGATCTTGGCGTCGTCCGGGGTCCGGACGGGTCGGGTCCGCCACAGGGAGCGGAGCTCTGATGGGACGTCGTGGGTGCTGGTGCAGGACATGACTCCATCGTGGTGGGCGGGCCGTCTTTCCACATCGGGGGCCGACCCTGATATTCGACCCTGAGAGCACCCGGCAGGGATGATGGCTGCATGGTCGACACCGTCGTGGGATTCCTGAGCTCCGACGACCCTCTGCGGCTCTTCGGTGTGACGATGGTCGGCGTCAGCGGCCGCACCGTCCTCAAAGTGCTCCTCAGCGTGGTGCTGCTGGTGGTGCTCTCGCTGTTCAACTCCGCGTCGCGGACGGTCATGCGGACGGTCACCGGTCCTGCGGGGTCCGCATCCAGGTTCTGGACCAAACAGGGCCTGCAACTCCTCACCGCGGTCGTGGCCGTGCTGGGGCTCTTCTCCATCTGGGTGACGCCGGGCACCGACCTGACCGTGGGGATCGGGCTCGTCACCGCAGGGCTGGCCTTCGCCCTGCAGAAGGTCATCGCGAGTCTCGCGGGGTATTTCGTCATCCTCCGGGGCAGGGTCTTCGCCGTCGGTGACCGGATCGCCGTCGGCGGGGTGCGTGGTGACGTGATGTCACTGGGCTTCCTGCGGACGACCGTCATGGAGATGGGGGCCCCGTCCTCCATGACCGGATCGGAGACCGGGAACTGGGTACCGAGCCGCCAGTTCACCGGGCGGGTCGTGACCGTGTCCAACGGCGTGATCTTCGACGAGGCCGTCTTCAACTACTCCCGCGGTTTCCCCTTCCTCTGGGAGGAGATCTCGGTCAACCTCCCCTTCGACGTGGATCTGCGCGCGGTGGACGAGATGTTCTCCGCGTGCGCCGACCGGCACACGCGCCAACTCAGCGACGAGGCGATGGCGAGCATGCAGCGGATGAGCCGCGTCTACGCTGTCGACGTCCGCGAGTTCGGACCGCAGGTCTTCATCTCCCTGCAGGAGGACTGGATCCTCGTGACCGTCCGCTTCGTCGTCGGCAGTCACGGGGCGCGGGCGGTCAAGGACGCGATCTCCCGCGACCTGGTGGCCGGGCTGAAGGAGTCCGGGATCACCCCGGCGAGCGTGGCCTACGACATCCGTGCGGTGGGTGGGACCGCTCCCGGGACGGGCGAACCGGGGGAGATCCCCGATACCTCTCGGGGTCACGATCTGTGACCATGGCGGTATGAGTGAGAACGCGACCGATCAGGTATCGGCCCCCGCGCCGCGACCGCCGGTCGCTCCACGGCCGCCCGTGACCGCCGTGCAGCCGGCCGGGTTCCGGTGGTATCCGCCGCTGACCAGGATCTCCGACGGGTCCGTGGTCGCCGGCGTGTGCGCGGGGCT
>NZ_JAALDX010000024.1 GCF_014145095.1 Dietzia sp. SLG310A2-38A2
GGGTCAGGATCCCGCCGACGTTCCTCCACTGGCCGACGAGTGCCGCGACGGCGGCCACCGCGGCCACCGCGGTGGTCGCGGTGGCGGTGTCGACGGCGTCGCGGCGACTCCAGACGGGGGAGCGTGCCACGCCCGGATCGGTGAGTCCCTGCAGCACGTCGTCGAACAACGGTGCCGGTGTGGGCACGGGGCGGTGGTCCAGCACGAGGATTTCGCCGTCGTGCACGCGTTGTTGCGCGAGTGTCTCGGAGACGGCCAGCGGCCCTCCCGCCAACCTGGACAACTGCCAGGACCCGCTCCCGCCACCACCCATCCGGGCGTCCACGTCGACGCTCGAGGCGGGCCCCGCAGCCGCCCGGATCCGGTCGCGGACCAGGTCCACGATCTCGGGGATCACGGCGACGAGTTCGAGATGGGCCGGAAGACTCAGGTCCACCCGTGTCGTGCGGCAGACGATCGACACCCGACGCTGGTCGAGTGGCTCGACGCCGGGGGTGACGCCCCGGAGCTCGTTCTGTCCCGTCACGCCCGGCCCTCCCACTCGTTCCGCCTACCTGCCCGGTCACCGGCACTGCCACCCCGGTCGGTTGGCGTCCCCGTCACGACGTGCACTGCTCTAACATCGCGCTTCGACACGGCGACCATTGTCGGCGGCGGGGGGCTCTCGTGGGGGCCCCTCCTCCGGCATCGGACGAGGGACCTGTCGACGGGGACCGGGCAGCTGGAACTGGACGAGGAGGCGGGCGCGGATGGGGGACGTGGTCTTCACCCGCGGCGAGCGACTCGAGGCACCGACGGTGCCGACCGGTGAGCTCACCCTGCAGGCACCTCCCGGACTTCCCCGGCCCACCCCCAGGCCACTGGTCCAGATCGTGCTCCCGATCGTCCTGGTCGTCGCCGTGGTGGGGATGGTCGTGGTGATGATGCGCACCGGGATGATGCGCAATCCGATGTTCATGCTCTTCCCCGTGATGATGGCCGTCTCCGCCGTCGGAATGCTCGCCGGCACCCTGTCCGGTGGGAACAAGACCGGTGAGACCGACGAGCTGAGGAAGGACTATCTCCGATATCTGGGTCAGACCCGTGAGATCGTCCGGGGGACCGCCGCCGCGCAGCGGGCGGCCGCCCTGTGGCGGCACCCGGACCCGGTGGAACTGCCCGCCCTGGTGGGAACGCCACGGATGTGGGAGCGGGACGAGGGCGACGCGGAGCACCTCACCGTACGGCTGGGCCCCGGGCGGCAATCCTTGGCGACCAGGTTGTCCGCGCCCGACACCGGTCCGGTCGACGACCTGGAGCCGGTCTCGGTGGTGAGCATGAGGCGTTTCGTGAGAGTCCACTCGGTCGTCGACGACCTGCCGGTCGCGCTGGAGTTGCGCGCGTTCGCCGCGATCTCCCTGGATGGTGACGTGGACGTGGTGCGTTCTGCGGTCAGAGCCGCGCTCGCGGGGCTCGTCGTCTCCCGCGGGCCCGACCGGGTCCGCGTCGCGGTCGCCGCGAGCGAGGGACATGCGCGCCGGGCCTGGGAATGGCTCAAGTGGCTCCCTCACCACGAACACCCGACGTACACGGACGGCGGCGGACGGGTGCGGCTCACCGAGTTCTCCCTCGCCGGGGTCGAGTCGATGCTCGCCGAGGACATCGCGGTGCGACCCGCCTTCGGGACGAGCGCGCAGCTCCGCCAGGACGTGCCCCACCTCGTGGTCATCGTCGACGGAGTGGGCGTCACCGGCGCCGAGCGTCTGGTGGCCGAGGACGGGTTGGATGGCGTGACCGTACTGGAGGTCTCCGGTAGCCGCGCCGGGCAACTGCGTGACCTCGCGACCCGACGCGGGTTGTGCATCCAAGTCGACGACGACGGCTGGGCTTCGGTGCACACCGAGTCCGGAGAGGAGGAGATCGCGAGAGCCGATTCCATGAGCCTCCCGGAAGCGGAGCGGCTCGCCATGGCGCTCGCGCGCTACCGCCCTGCGGACACCGTGACCAACGCCGACGGCTCCACCTCCACCAGGCGAGTCCCGGGTCTGCCCGACCTGCTGGGGATCGGGATGGCCACCCGCGTCGACCCGGCGGTGGCGTGGCGACGTCGCGGGGAACGTGATCGTCTGCGCGTCCCGGTGGGGGTGAGCCCGGACGGTGCCCCTGTCGAGCTGGACCTCAAGGAGGCCGCGCACGGCGGAATGGGCCCGCACGGTCTGTGCATCGGTGCGACCGGTTCCGGCAAGTCCGAGTTCCTGCGCACCCTCGTCCTGGGTCTGGTCGCGACACACGACCCGGACGCCCTCAACCTGGTCCTGGTGGACTTCAAGGGCGGAGCCACTTTCCTCGGACTGGAGTCGCTGTCCCACGTGTCGGCCGTGATCACCAACCTCCAGGCCGAGATCACCATGGTCGACCGAATGCGGGACGCGCTCGAGGGCGAACTCAACCGGCGTCAGGAGGTGCTCCGCGCCGCGGGCAACTACGCGGGTGTCGGCGACTACGAGGCGGCGCGGGCGAGGGGGGCGCAGCTCGATCCTCTGCCGGCGCTGGTGATCGTCGTCGACGAGTTCTCCGAACTGTTGTCCTCTAAACCGGAGTTCGCGGAACTGTTCCTGACGATCGGGCGACTCGGACGAAGTCTGCACATCCATCTGCTGTTGGCGTCACAACGGCTCGAGGAGGGGCGACTGCGCGGTCTCGACAGTCACCTGTCCTACCGAATCGCGCTCAAGACGTTCTCCGCGACCGAGTCACGCACCGTCCTCGGCGTGACCGACGCGTACCACCTGCCAGCCACGCCGGGCGCGGGCTTCCTGAAAGTCGATTCCGGCGAACCGGTGCGCTTCGACGCCGCCTACGTCTCGGGTCCCCACCGGGAGGATCGTCGACTGGACGGCTCTTCCGTCGCCGCCCCGGTGGCCCGCCCCACCGTGCGTCTGTTCACCTCCTGGTACATGCCGGTGGCCGCCCCCGCCCCACCGATGACGGACGCGGCAGTCGATCGCCGCGACCTGCCGGTCCCCGCCGAGGGGGAGGAGGGTTCGAGTCTTCTGGACGTCCTCGTCGGCCGGCTCGCCGGACACGGCAGACCGGCGCACGAGGTCTGGCTCTCACCTCTGGGAGCCGGGGCAGCCCTGGATGCGGCGGTCGGCACAGAACCCACCGTCGCCGGCGTCGAGGGCCCGCCGAGCTTGCGTTTTCCCATCGCCGAGGTCGACTTGCCGTTCGAACAGCGCCGGGCCTCCTGGGTGGTGGACCTGTCCGGGGCGGACGGCAACGTCGCTGTGGTGGGTGGGACGAGGTCGGGCAAGTCGACCACGCTGTGCACCCTGGTGCTGGCCGCTGCGGCGACCACCGGGCCCGACCGGTTCTCTGTGTACGTCGTGGATCTCGGTGGCGGATTGCTCCAGTCGGTCGCCGGGCTCCCTCACGTCGGCGGTGTCGCCAGGCGCGGTGAGGACGAGAAGATCCGCCGCACGGTCGCGGAGGTGGACGCCGAGCTCAAGCGCCGTGAGGGGGCGTTCCGCGACCAGGGAGTGACGTCGATCGACCAGGCCCGCCGCAGGTTGATCGCTCGCGACGGCCGGCCGGTCGCCGAGTATCCCGACATCGTGTTGGTGGTCGACGGCTGGCAGGCGTTCCGGACGGAGGCCGAGGACCTGGAGCAGCTCGTGGTGGGGCTCGCCGCGGACGGTCTGTCCTACGGCGTCCATGTCGTCCTGTCGGCGGCCCGCTGGGCCGACCTCCGGCCGGCGCTACGGGACGCGCTCGGCACCCGCGTCGAACTCCGACTGGGTGATCCCACGGATTCGATGATCGACCGCCGGGCGGCGATGACCGTCCCCGCCTCACCTGGCCGGGGGTTGACCCGTGAACGACACCACATGCTCGTCTACCAACCCCGGCTCGACGGACTCGTCGACCCGGTTGGCATCGCCGAAGCCACCGTCTCGGCCGCCCGGCACCTGGCGCAGCGGTGGCGGGCACTGGTGGGCCCCGTCAGCGCGGCGCCGGTCAGAATGCTGCCGGAGACGCTGCCGTACGGCCAGCTCGCGAGTCTGGCGCGGCCGGGTCCGGACGGCACACGCACGCGGGTGCCCCTCGGGGTCGACGAATCCGACCTCAAGGTCGTCTACGCGGACCTCGAGGCGGATCCGCTGATGCTGGTACTGGGCGATTCGGAATGCGGTAAGACCTCGGTTCTACGGGCCGTCACCCGGGGTCTGGTCGCCGGAAACACCGCGCAGGCGGCGAAGGTCATCGTGGTGGACTACCGCCGCACCATGCTCGGTGAGGTCGAGGGTGACCATCTCGCGGGGTATGCCGCAACCGAGACGGCGCTGGTGCCGATGGTCGAACACCTGGTCCGGATCCTCGAGGATCGGATGCCCGGCGCCGAGGTCACGCCGGAGGAACTACGCGCCCGCTCGTGGTGGGACGGCCCACGGATCCACCTCATCGTCGATGATCTCGATCTTGTCGTGACCGGTGCGGGGAACCCGATGACCCCGCTGACCCGGTTCCTCCCGCACGCCCGCGACATCGGGCTGTCCGTCGTGCTCGCGCGGCGCAGTGCCGGGTCCTCGCGCGCGTTGTACGACTCCTTCGTGGGAAGGATCCGGGACCTGGGCGGCGCCGGCCTCATCATGTCCGGGAGCCGGGAGGAGGGGCCGCTTCTCGGAGGTGTACGTCCGACCCCCCTGCCGGCGGGTCGGGGCAGGCTCGTCACCCGCAGCGGTGGCATTCGACTGGTGCAGACCGCACTGGCGGAACCGTGACCCACGTGAGCGCGGCCGTCGCGGTCGACCTCTCCTGTTCCGGGTTGGCGGTCGCGTCGGCGTCGGCGTCGGCCGTCCTCTCCCCGGCGGTGGCGCCGACATCGGTCCTCGCCGGTGCCGACGGGACCGCGCTGCCCCCGGGTGGAGACCGGATCGAGTGTTCCGAGCGGGTCGACACCGTCGCTCTCCGGTACCCGGATCGGTGTCTGTCCGATCCTGTGGCAGGCGCCCACCGGTATCGGGTTGAGGTAGCAGGGCTCTCCGTACCCGTGGAGGAACTCCTGGCGGCTCCGGTCTCCAGGGCACTTCGATGGGGCGGGGCGGGGGACGGAGATGGCGTGGTGCTCATCGTCCCCAGCGACTGGGGCGCCACCCGATCGGCTCGAGTGGCTTCCGCAGCGGAGGCTCTGGGTGTGTCGCCCCGCATCGTCCGCGCGGCGCTGGTGACCGCTGAGGCGCTGCCCTCCTCCTCGGCCCGTTGGGCGGTGTGCGTGGAGGCATGCGACGACAGGACCACGGTGAGTCTCGTCGAACGCACGCGAGGGGAGTTGACCCTGATCGACCGTTCCATCGTCCACAGGTGGGACCCGTGCCGGGATTCGATGCGCGACGACGAGGTGTCCCGCGTGCTCGAGGCGGTGACCGCGCTACGGCGCGGGCGTAGGGAGGCGGGCACCGGCTCCACCGAGGTCCTGGCCCGTGGACGCAACGCCGAGCGCGTGGTGGACGCCTGCGACCAGGCGCGGTTGCTCTCCTTCGTCGTGCCGGATCTCGCTCCGGTCGAGGTCGCATTGCGACTACACGAGGGTGCCTGAGCCGACCCGGGGGTCCGTCGGTGCGGATGGAACCGAACCCGGTCCCGGGGACGTCGAACACTGTGACGGACCCAAGAAGGGACCGCAGGACCACAAGGGGAGGACGAGATGGCCGGTTTCAACACCCATATCGGGACCATGGACACCGCGGCCAGGCGGGTCGACGACGTGAACACGGAGATCGATCGACTACTCGGGAACGTCCGGGATTCGGTGTCGCAGCTCGGGGGGTCGGTGTGGCGGGGTGCGGCCCAGGCGCGGTTCGCGACGATCATGGCGGAGTGGCAGCAGCAGAGCGCCAAGCTCAATACCGCCCTGGCAGGGATCTCGGAGACCATGCGGACCAACAGCTCGTCCTTCGACGCCGCCGATCAGGACTCCGCTCAGGCGATCAGCAGGATCGGCGCCTCCGGTCCCCTGAACATCTGACCACCCACCTCACTTCTGGAGCACTCTCATGACCTCAGGACAGATCACCTACAACCACGGTCCGATCGAGGCGCTCGTCGGTCAGGTCGGTTCGGCGTCCACTGCGCTGCGAACCACCCTCGACGACCTCAAGTCGTACCTCGCGCCGCTCGTCGCCGAATGGGAAGGCGATGCCGCTGTCGCCTATCAGGCCCACCAGAACGACTGGGACCAGGCCGCCGCCGCTCTCCAGGCGATGCTCGCCGAGATTTCGCGGGCAGCGAGTCAGGGCAACCAGGGTATGGCGGAGGCCGACCGTCGCGCCGCCCAGGGGTGGGGTTGACCGCCGCGGTTCGTGTGGTCGCAACCTGACCGGCCGCACAGCGGCGCGGTGCCCCGGACGCCGTCAGTGTGATGACCGGGGCCCCGCGCGGCCATCGTGCCCCCCGACCGGATGCAGGCGAGGGAAGGCTGTCCTACCGTCACGAGCAGAGCCGGGTCGATCACCCGGCGGACGCGAACCACGGGAGGACCCACATGTACGTCACCCACGATCCGTCAACGGGAACGACCGACAGCCAGTACGACCAGACCGACGATGTCGACGGGATCCTGTCCACCGTCACCGAAGGGTTCACCTCCTGGCGCGCCACCGACGTCGCGGAGCGGGCGCGGATCCTCCTGGCGATCGCGGACGCCTTCGACGAGCACGCCGACGAGCTCGCCAAGGCCATCACCACCGAGATGGGCAAGCTTCCCGACCAGGCGCAGGGGGAGGTCAAGCTCGCCGCCTCGATCTACCGCTGGTACGGCGAGCACGGCTCCGCGCTGCTGGAGCCCGAGACGCTGGACGTGCCGGGCGCCCGCCTGAACCGCGTGACCCACGAGCCGGTCGGACCCCTGGTCGGCGTGATGCCGTGGAACTACCCCTACTACCAGGTGGCCCGGTTCGCGGCCCCCAACCTGCTGCTGGGCAACACCATCGTGCTCAAGCACGCCAGCATCTGCGCGCGCTCCTCTGCGGCGATAGAGAAGGTCCAGCGCGCGGCCGGGCTGCCGGAGAACGCGTACGTCAACGTCTACGCCTCCAGCGACACGGTCGCCGAGATGATCGCCGACCCCAGGATCAAGGGCGTCTCGCTCACCGGCAGCGAGGGCGCCGGCGCCGCCGTGGCCAAGGTGGCGGGGGAGAACCTCACCACCAGCGTTCTCGAACTGGGCGGCTCGGACCCGCTCATCGTCCTGGACACCGACGACCTGGACGAGCTGGTCGAGACCGTCGGCAAGGCGCGGCTGTCCAACTGTGGCCAGGCCTGCAACTCTCCCAAGCGGATGTTCGTGCCGTCGGAGATGAAGGACGACTTCGTGGGCAAGCTCCGCGACCTGTACGAGGGGACCAAGGTCGGCCCCGCGGCCGACGAGGGAACCGGGCTCGGACCACTGTCCTCGGAGGACGCCCGCGACGGGGTTGTCGAGCAGGTCGAGCGCGCCGTCAACCAAGGGGCGACCCTCGTGACCGGAGGCCGTGCCATCGACCGGCCGGGTGCGTTCATGGAGCCCACCGTCCTCACCGGCATCACCCCGGAGATGGACGCCTACACCGAGGAGATCTTCGGCCCCGTGGCCATGGTCTACGGCTACGACTCGCTCGACGAGGCCGTGCGGGTCGCCAACGACACGCCCTTCGGACTGTCCGGCTCGGTGTGGGGGACCGACACCGACAAGGCGTCCGAGGTGGCCGAGAAGCTCGAGGTCGGCATGGCCTACGTCAACGAGCACGGCACCACCATGGCCGGCCTGCCCTTCGGCGGCGTCAAGCGCTCGGGCTACGGCCGCGAGCTGGGCCGCTGGGGTCTCGGGGAGTTCGTCAACGTGCGGCTGCAGCGGGTCCACTGACCTCGATGAAGTGACGCGGCGACGCGTCGGACCCAACTCCGGTCGGGGGCATTCACCGCCCCCGGCCGGAGTTCGTCCACCTACCCTCGGCGGTCGACCCCTCACGAAAGGACCGCCATGACACCGCACCTGCCCCTCACCGTCAGCCCCGAGTGGCTGCACGAGCACCTCGACGATGCCGACCTCGTCGTCGTCGACGCCACCAACCACCTCCCCGTCCCCACCGACGGCCCGTACGTCCCGGAGTCCGGCGCAGAGACGTACCGGCCGGAACACATCCCCGGTGCGCTCTTCGCCGACCTGCTGGGCGACTTCGCCGACCCGGACAGCCCCGAGCCCTGGACCGCCCCGGACCACGAGCGGTTCGCCGCGGCCGCCGGCGCCCTCGGTATCGGAGACGGGGCAACGGTGGTCGTCTACGACCAGCACGACGGCTTCTGGGCCACCCGCTTCTGGTGGCACCTGCGCTACGAGGGCTTCGAGAACGTCACGGTGCTCGACGGCGGACTCCCGGCCTGGAAGGCCGCCGGTTACGAGGTCACCGACGTGGTCCCCGAGCCCACCCCGCGCACGTTCACCGGCACCCGCCGCCCCGAGCTGTTCCGCTCGACCCAGAACATCGCCGACGCCCTCGACGACGAGCAGACCGTTCTGGTCAACGTCTTGGACGGTCCGACTTACCGCGGTGAGGTGGACACCTACGCCCGCCGCGGTCACATCCCCGGCAGCATCAACCTGCCGGTCTTCGCCCTGAAGGACCCCGAGACCGGCACCCTCCGGCCGACCGAGGACCTGCGCCGCGAGTTCGAGGCCGCAGGCCTGCTCGGCGACGACCGGACCGTCGTGACCTACTGCGGCGGCGGCATCGCGGCGACCGGGGTCGCGCACGCTCTGGCGCTCGTCGGCCGGGACGACGTC
>NZ_JAALDX010000246.1 GCF_014145095.1 Dietzia sp. SLG310A2-38A2
TCGGCGGGGTCCGACACAACTCGCGGTCGCGAACGCGCGCACGTGATGAGATGGGGTGGATGGACACCGTGATCACCAGCCTGGACGCAGGGGAGTTCCGTGACCGACTGCCGGAGGCGCTCGGTGTCTACGTCGACGCCATGGGGTATCCGTCCCAGGTGATCCGATCCCGCGCCCCGGCGTGGATGGAGCACAGCCACAGGGACGGGTGGTCCGGGGTCGCGGCCTTCGCGGCACCGCGCCGGCGACTTCTCGGACATGCCCGTGGGCCGCTGGTCGCCATCTGTTACGGCTACCGCGGGGCACCGGGCCAGTGGTGGTACGAACAGGTGGCACGAGGGCTTCGAGAACAGGAGCAGCGGTTGCCGGCGGACTACGTCGAGTTGACGGAACTCCACGTGTCCCCCCGTTATCAGGGGCACGGCATCGGCACGGCGTTGCTCCGGCGGTTCCTGTCCGGCCGCCAGGAGGGTTCCGTGTTGCTCTCCACCCCCGAGGTCCCCGACGAGGCCAACGGGGCGTGGCGGTTGTACCGGTCGATGGGGTTCTCGGACGTGCTCAGGGCCTACAGGTTCGAGGGCGACGCCAGGCCGTTCGCCGTACTCTCGCGTTCGCTCCCCCTCACCCAGCACGGAGGCCCACGTGAACAACCGTCATGACGTCGTGGTGATCGGTTCCGGTCACAACGGCCTGGTCTGCGCCGCCTATCTCGCGCGGTCCGGGTTCGATGTCCACGTCGTGGAGAAGGACACGGTCCTGGGCGGCGCCACCTCCACCGTGGAGCGCTACCCCGGACACCGGACGGATCGGGGCTCGTCTGCCCACCTGATGATCCGACACACCGGCATCCCGGAGGAACTGGACCTGGCCGCCCACGGGCTGCGATATGTGGACTGTGACCCGTGGGGGTTCGCCCCCGCCCCGCCGGGCAGCGACGCCCCGCCGATCGTCTTCCGACGCGATCTCGACGCGACCTGTGCGAGCATCGCCGCCGCCTGCGGAGAGGCCGACGCGGACGCCTACCGCGGATTCGTCCGCCGGTGGGGGCCCCTGGCCGGGCGGATGATGAAGGGATTCGGCGTTCGCCCCACCGCTGCGCGTCTGGGGTCCGCGTTCCTCGGCCGGGACGATCTCCGGGATCCCTTCGGCGCGGTCCAGACGTTCCTGTCCTCCGGCGATGCGCTGCTCGACCAGACCTTCACGTCCGAGCGGCTCAAGGCCGCCCTGTCCTGGTTCGGCGCACAGTCCGGACCACCGATGTCCCATCCCGGCACCGCGCCGATGATCGGCTTCGCCGCACTCATGCACCAGACCCCTCCCGGCCGCGCGATCGGAGGGTCGGGGGCTCTCGCCGATGCGCTCGTGTCCGCCGTCCGGACCGGTGGTGGATCGGTCACGGCGGGCGCCGGAGCCACGGCGATCCGACGGACGGGGTCCGGCTGGCGGGTGGACACCGCCGGGGGCCCGTCGTTGCACTGCTCTGCCGTCGTCGCGGCCTGTCACATCCACACCACGCTCGATCTCCTCGCCCACGAGCTCCCCGCGGCGGGGCTCGACGCCTGGCGCCGCAGGATCCGTCCGGGGTTCGGGTTGGGGATGGTGGTCCGTCTGGGCACGACGGACCTGCCCCGGTACCCGGGTGTTCCCACGACCACCAGTGCGCACGGGTTGCAGCTGCTGGTGACGGACCGTCGCCGACTGGACCACCGCTACGGGGTCGCCGCGGCCGGTGGACTCGATGCCGATCCCGCCGTCCTCGCCATGAGTTTCAGCTCGCTCGACCCGTCGCTGGCTCCGGCGGGCCGACACGAACTGACGCTGTGGTCGCAATGGCACCCGCGGCACCTGGCGGACGGGCGCTCCTGGTCGCAGGCGGGTCCGGGTGAGGCGGACCGGATCATCGCGGCCGCGGAGCGGTTCGCCCCCGGGCTCACCGACTCGATCGTCCACCGCCACGTCCAGACCCCGGAGGACCTGGAGGCCGAACTCGGACTGATCGGGGGCAACGTGATGCACGTGGAGATGTCCCTCGATCAGATGCTCCCCATGCGACCCCACCCGGACCTGGCCGGACACACCGTCCCCGGTGCCGACGGCGTGTTCCTCGCGGGAGCCTCCACCCATCCCGGCGGCGGTGTCATCGGCACCAGCGGGAGGACGGTGGCGCGTCTCGTCGGTCGCCGACTCGGCACGTCGACGCGGCGTAGGCGCCGCACGCGGGCACAATGACGACCGTGATCGAACCGAGCACCACCGCGACCAGCCCCGTGACGGCCGCACCCTCCACCGCGCGACGTCGGGTCGTGGGCGTCACCGCCCTGGTGACGATGCTGTTCGTGCTCACCGGGTGTCTCCAGCTGAACGCGCAGATGAGCGTGCGGAAGGACGACACCGTCTCCGGTCGCATCCTCGTGGCCGGTGACCAGCCGGCACAGGCGGCCGCTCTGGACCAGTTGTCCACGCCGTCCGGCCTGGAACAGAAGGTGCGGATCACCGCCTACTCCGCGGACGGATTCACCGGCAGGGAGATCTACTTCACCCAGTTGACCTTCGCCGAGGTCGACGCGCTGTCCCTGGCCATCGAGGTCGAGGGGGCCCGGCCGTACACCCTGGGCTTCCGTCGGAGCGGTGACACGGTCTCCTTCACCGGCTCGGTGGACCTCTCCGGGATCCCGGCGGACCGGGCGGAGTCTGCGACCACCCGCGTGGACCTCACCTTCCCCAACCGCATCGGGGAGACGAACGGCACGCTCGGTGGGGGCAACTCGGTGAGCTGGACCCCGGCGCCCGGGTCCATCACCCGGATGCAGGCGTCCTCGTCCTACCCGGACCCCGCGACCCGCGGTTTCGCGGTGTGGATGATCGTCGGGATAGGTGCAGCTCTACTGGTGTCGATCGGGACGATCCTGGCCGCCCGGACCTCCCGCGCCCGCTCGGACCGACTCGTTCGCTGACCTCACGGGGACCCTCATGGCCGTAACGACCGAGGAGCCCGCCGCGTCAGGCCCTGGTCGCCCCTACTCCCGGGGACGGGACCATCGACAGGTTGGCCAACACCTCATGCGTGGCGCGGGAGAAGTTCAGGGTGTTGAAGTGCAGGCACGGCACGCCCTCGGCGATCAGGCGTTCACAGAGCTCCGTGGCGAACTCGATCCCCACCTCGCGGACCGCGGCACGGTCCTCCTCGGGTCCGTCACCCGCCGCCGCGCGCAGCCGCTCGGACACACCGTCCGGCAGGGCGCACCCCGACAGCTCCACCATCCGGCGGACCTGCCGGAGGCTCGTCACGGGCATGAGCCCGGGGATGATCGGCTTGGCGGCCTGCTCCGGGTCCGCGGCCCCCAGACGATCCCGTAGGCGCAGGTAGTGCTCCACATCCCAGAACATCTGCGTGATCGAGTACTCGGCACCGGCCCGCAGTTTGTTGAGGAGGATTTCCGTGTCGTGGTCCAGGTCGCGGGCCCGGTAGTGCCCCTCCGGGAAGGACGCGACGCCCACATGGAAGTCCCCGACCTCGTGTATCAGTCGCACGAGCTCCTCCGCGTAGTGCAGGCCCTCGGGGTGCGGGGTCCAGTCACCCAGCGGGTCCCCGGGGGGGTCCCCGCGGAGCGCGAGGATGTTGGTGACCCCGACGTCGGCGTACATCTGGATCATCTCGCGCAGTTCCGCGATCGTGTGTCCCACGGCCGTCAGGTGGGCGATCGGGACCAGGTCGGTCTCGCTGACCACCCTCTCGACCACCCTGACCGTCCGGTCGCGGGTGGAGCCGCCGGCCCCGTAGGTGACGGACACGAACGCCGCGCCCAGTTCGGAGAACACGGAGGCGGCACGCCAGAGACGGGCCTCCGCGGCCTCGTCCCGGGGTGGGTAGAACTCGACGGAGAACGGCACCCTGGGGGTGCTCGACGAGGCGATCCGGTCCACGATGCTCGGGTGTCGGTCGCCGCCCGCTGGGTCGATGTCGGGTAGCTGGGTCACCGGACCAGGGTAGCCCGACACGCGCCGGTGCCGACCTCCGCCCGGCGACTAGGATCACCGTAACGAGGGCTGCCGGGTGACGGCGCCCGGGAGGGATGGTGACCGTGGTCACGGCTACTCGTCCAGACGACGGAGAGCGGGTGCTCGGCGCACTCCGCCACCACCTCGAGGGACGGCGCCGGGTCGTGTCCGGGGTCGACGAGCGTGTCGACGCCCTGGCGGGCCTGCTCGCGGATTTCGTCCTGAGCGGCGGCAAACGGTTGCGGCCCCGGTTCGGCCTGGCCGGGTGGTCGGCGGCGAACCCCGCGGACGCCAGCGTCCCGGATGAGATCGTCACCGCCTGCGCGGCACTCGAGTTGATCCAGGCGTGCGCCCTCATCCACGACGACATCGTGGACGCCTCCGACACCCGTCGCGGCCGGCCGACCGTCCATCGTTCGATCGAGGCGGCCCACCGGGAACTGGCGTGGTCCGGGGACCCCGCCCGCTACGGCGTCTCGCAGGCGATCCTCGTCGGCGACCTGGCCCTGACCTGGGCAGACGAGATGTTCGTGACCTCGGGCGCCGATCCCGCCGCACTCGGCCGAGCTCTCGCGCCGTGGTACGCCATGAAGACCGAGGTGCTCTCCGGTCAGATGCTCGACATCCTCGCGGAGTCCTCCGGTGCGACCGACGAGCTGACGCCGGCCCGGGTCAACCGCTTCAAGACCGCGGCGTACACCGTCGAGCGACCGCTCCACATCGGTGCCGAGCTCGCCGGAGCCGGCACCGATACCGTCACGGCGCTGCGCGAGTTCGGTGTTGCCGTGGGGCAGGCCTTCCAACTCCGCGACGACATGCTCGGCGTGTTCGGAGACCCCGAGGTCACGGGCAAGCCGTCAGGGGACGACCTCCGCGAGGGCAAGCGCACCCTCCTGTTGGCACGGGGAGCGGCCCTGGCATCGTCAGGCGACGCGGACTTCCTGCTCTCGGTCCTGGGCACTGATCTCGACCCCACCGAGCTCGATCGGGCCCGCCGGATACTCGTGGACTCGGGGGCGGTCGCCTCCGTCGAGGCGGAGATCGACACCCTCACCGTGCGGGCACTGGACGCGATCGGTTCCGATGCGGTGAGCGAGCACGGCCGGGTCACCCTGCGCGACCTGGCCGAGGCCGCCACCCGCCGTCGGGCGTGACGATGGCACCGGACCCGGCTCCGGGGGCCGTGACGCCCCCCTCGTCG
>NZ_JAALDX010000247.1 GCF_014145095.1 Dietzia sp. SLG310A2-38A2
TCCCATCGGCCCGCTCGACGCGGTCGTGCCGACGCGGTCACTCCTCGCACTGGCAGGCCGCTCGGGTTCCGGGAAGTCGACACTGCTACGCGCCGCCGTGGGCCTTCATCCTCCGATCCGGGGACGCGTGCTGATCCATGGGGAGGAGCTGGCCCCGCGGGTACAGAACCGGCCGCGCGCCCACATCGACTCGTTCGCGTTGGTGCCCCAGGACTCCTCGCTGGCCCTGGCCCCGGCGGTCACCGTGGGCCGCAGACTCCGCCGACTCGCCCGCGACCACCGCACCGACCTGTCCCAGGTCTGCGAGGAGCTCCAGCTCGGTCCAGAGCTCCTGGAACGCCGGCCCGGAGCCCTGTCGGGCGGCCAGCGGCAACGCATCGCGTTGGCCGCCGCGCTGCTCCGCGGGCCCGACGTGCTCCTCGTCGACGAACCCACCGCGGCGCTCGACCGGTCGACGAGCAGCGCGGTGCTCACCCGTCTCGAGCAGGCGTCCGCCGCCGGTGCCGCCGTCCTCGTGGCGACGCATGACGCAGACGTGATCGCCCGCTGCGACTCGGTTCTCACGCTGCCGGACGCCGGATAGCCCTGTGCCACCCGGCGTCCTACCAGCGGTTCCGCGACTCCTCCGCCCACCCGGTGAGGCCGTCCAGGCGCACCGCGGTGCCATCATCCAGGACCCCGGTTCCGGACCAGGTGCCGAAGGCCTGATGGGTGCGCACGGCCAGGATCCCGAGTTCGGTGATGTCCCGGCGGAGGTGGAACGGGGTGAGCGTGGCGTCCAGTCGCTCGCCGCGAACCCGCCAGGCCGCCGCCGGATCCGCCAGGTCATAGGTCCAGTGCAGATCCTCGCTGATCTTGTGCAGACGGCCGTCCACGAGGATCCCGTTCTCCGTGGACCCCGTCCCGTCCGTCCACCGGCCACCCACCTGCAGCGCACACGGCACACCGTCGACCACGCCGCTGCCCGCTCCCCAGTTCCACCGGGTCGCGTACCGCCAGCGCCCGCGCCCGCGGTCCAGGACCGCCCACCCGGTCCCGAGGTCGCGAGCGATCCCGTCCAGGGTCACCGAGCCGGTGACGGGGTTGGCGAGATCCTTGAGGGTGTACTGGAAACGGCGCTCAGTCCACGGCACCACCACCCCGAGACTGTCATGGCCCGGGCGGAGGACATCCAGGTCCACCCGAAGGCCGGGAGCGCGCACCCGGATCGCGGTGGCGCCCTCGTCGTCGTCGTCGATCTCGATTCCCACCCGACCCGAACCCACGCCGGCCGACGCGTGCACGGTCCCCACCCCCGCCTCGTCGCTGAATGCGGGCCGGGCGAGCGGGTTGATCCCGCTGCGGGTGGTCTCCACCCCGGTACGGCGGTCCAGGACGTAGACCGCGCAGGTGGACAGGTAGTCGAGACCGGCCACGGTGAGCCCCACCACGAACCGGTCGGTCACGATGCCCCAGTACTCCCAGCGCTTGGTCCGGCCCCACCCGGCGATGGCGGTGCGGTGCAGCGGGGTGCGGGTCCAGCCGACGGCAGCCGGATCGAGTCGGCGGCCGCGGGCCAGGTCGGTGGGCCGGATGATCTCACGCTCGTCGGTCATGCGCCCACTTTTCCATTCGCGCCCGCTCGGCATTCGCGCGGTCCACAGTGGGACGAGAGGGACCGATGGCGCGACCGCCGAGGGTTGCCTATGGTGCGGTGGACCCGACTGACCTGGAGGGCTCGTGTCCACACTCGATCTATTGCTCGCGACCGTCGGCGCGCTCGGCGTCGTGATCGTCGCCCTGTCCGCGCGACTTCACCGGTGGCCGGTGTCGGAGCCGCTCATCGCGCTCGGGGTCGGCATAGTCCTGGGCCCCGTGGTCATGGGTGTTCTCGACGTCCCCGACATCGTCGCCGACCCCTCCACGCTCCATCACGGCGCGGAGATCCTTCTGGCCATCTCCGTGATGGGTGTGGCTCTTCGCTACCCCTTCTCGGCGATCCGTCGTCACTGGCGGCGTCTGACGCTCCTCCTGGTGGTGGTGATGCCCGCAATGGCGCTGATCTCCACCGGTCTCGCGATCTGGGCGTTGGGGATCCCCTTCGCGGTGGCGCTGCTCTTCGGTACTGCGATCTGCCCCACGGATCCCGTCCTCGCCTCCGCGGCGGTGACCGGCGACGCCGCCGAGCGGGACCTCCCCGAGGACGACCGGCAACTGCTGTCACTCGAGTCGGGGGCGAACGACGGATTGGCCCTTCCCCTGGTCGTGGTCGCGCTCGCCGTCGCCACCCCCCTCACCGCCGGGCAGGCCGCCCTGGAGATCGGCTGGCAGATCCTCGGTGCCCTGGTGCTGGGCGTCCTCGCCGGAGTGTCGGCGGCCAAGGCCCTCCATTTCTCGGAGCGCCACCACACTGCCGAGAACGGCCCGATCCTGATGTTCACCCTGCTGCTGGCGTTGCTGGTCCTCGGTGGCTCGGGCCTGCTGGGAGTCAACGGGGTCTTCGCGTCATTCGTCTCGGGATTGGCCTTCAACCTGGCCAGCGTCGGGCACGAGAGACAGGTGGAGGTGGAGATCGACGAGGCGATCAACCAGTTCGCGGTCCTGCCGTTCTTCCTGGTCCTCGGAGCGATGCTGCCGTGGGACCAGTGGGAGCAGTTGGGTTGGGGTGCGGTGGTCCTCACGGCTGCAGTGCTCGTCCTGCGGCGCCCGCCAGTGCTTCTCGCCCTCATGCGTCCGCTCGGATTGCGGGTACGCGACGCCGCGTTCCTCGGCTGGTTCGGGCCGGTCGGGGTCGCGGCGATCTTCTATCTGACCGAGGAGGCGTCCAGAGCGGGTCCGGATCCCCTGTTGCTGGGTGTGGGCACCCTGGTCGTGGTGGCCAGCACGCTCGCACACGGCGTCTCCTCGGCTCCCGGTCGCGCGATGTTCAGGTCCGCCGCGCGACACGACGAGGACAGAGCCAGCCGCCCGATCCGCTGAAGCCGCGCGCGCGACTTCCGGGTCGTCAGTGGTCGGCCCAGCCACGCAACGGGGCCAGTGCCTCCTCGTCCCCGGCGCTCGAGGCACCGATCACCGAGAGCGTGCCATCCGATTCCAGGCACACCGCTGCCACCTGGTCCAGCCCGCCGAAGCCGCTCGAACGCATGGCCTGGAACACCTCGTCCCGGGTGAGCCTGCTCGAGGCGATCGCGTCCTCCAGCAGGGTCCCCCGCTGCGCCAGCAGGACGGGCCTGGCACGCACGACCGTCCGCCCTTTGACGAGCCTCGAGGTGAACAGACTCACCACGACCTGGAGTCCGAGCAGGAGAGCTATCCCGACCAGCCCGGTCACCAGTGCCAGATCCGACGAGGTGAGGATCGTGGCCAGCAATGACCCCAGCGCGACCGTGACGACCATGTCGAAGGCGTTGAGCTTGGACAACACCCGCTTGCCGCTGAAGCGGATCGCCGCGACCATCGCCACGTACGCGACCGGGCCGATCAGCAGGACGCGCACGATCGGGTCGAGGGACGAGAACCACATGGGGACCTCCGGGGTCGGCGACGTGAGGACAGCTCACGCTACCCGGGGCTCTCCCCACCGACGGCGGACCGCAGGGGGCCCGCCGTCGGTGGGGAGAGCGTCAGGCCGTGCCCGCGTCTGCGTTACCGGCCTTCCACGTCTCCCACGGGACGTTCCAGTCGCCCAGACCGTCCCACCCCGGCAGCGTCGGGCCGACCGTTCCGGTGACCTCGAAGATGTCGCCGCGCTTGACGTTGTCGTAGAACCACTTGGCATCTGACGTCGTGACGTTGAGGCACCCGTGGCTCACGTTCTGGCTGCCCTGAGCCCAGACGGACCACGGGGCGGCGTGGACGAAGATGCCGCTGTAGGACATCCGCGTGGCGTACTGGACCGGGGTCCGGTAGCCCTCCGGCGAGTCGACCGGAACGCCGTAGGTCGAGGAGTCCATGATCATCGAGGCGAGCTTCTCGCCGATCACGTACGTGCCGTTGGGGGTCGGGGTGTCGGGCTTGCCCATCGAGGTGGGCATGGTCTTGATCACTTCACCGTTGCGCTCGATCACGATCTGTTTGGTCGAGTCGTCCACCCGGGAGATGACCGCGTCGCCGATCTGGAAGTCGCTACGCGCGTCCTCCTGGCCGTACATACCGCCGCCCAGATCCTCGCCGTAGATGTCCACGTGGACATCGATCCTGGTACCGGGCGCCCAGTACTCGGCCGGACGCCACCGGACCTCCTGGTTGGAGACCCAGTAGAAGGCGCCCTCGACCTCTGGTTCGGTACGGATGTGAATGTTGTCCTGGGCGGCCCGGCGATCCGAGATCGGCTCGTCGAACATCACCGCGACCGGCTGACCGATGCCCACCGTCGAGCCCTGACCGGTGGTGAGATAGGCCGCCGTCATGATGCGCGGGGTGAGGGTGCTGAACGTGACGTTCTTCCGCGTGACGAGGCCGTCCTGGTCTGTCGCGGTTGACTCGAGCGTGTACTCGCGGGAGTACCCCAGGTCCTCGGTCGTCCGCCACTCCGTCAGGTCGGGGTTGAACTCGCCCTGGACCTGGACGCCCTCCGGGTTCCGCATGACCACGGTGTCGAGACGACCGTCGCTGGCGGTGAGGACCACCGGCTCGGCGGGGTTGGCGTCCAGTGATCCGTCTTCGACGGACAGGTCGATGACCGCGGCCGGCTCCGCCGGGGCTTCGGCCACCTGGGCCTCGCCCGCGCCGCCGGCGCCGATCGTGCACCCGGTCAACACGAGGGAGCCGGCGAACACGGCGGCCAGAGCGAGTCGGGATCTCGACCGGGAACCCGGGTCCCGTCGTCTGGTCCGATCCGTGTGGCGCAAGTTCACTAATGGCCCCTTCCGAGCATCATCCCCCCCCGGACGTCGACATGACCGGCGAGAAGTTACCCCCAGTATGCCTGGGAAAATCATTGCATTCCATATCGAATTGGTTAAGGATGCGCCGTCGAAAACCGGCCACCCCCGCTCTGACCAGGCGATTTCGTGATGCCGTCGGTGTCCTGTTACTGTTTCTCTCGCACCACGCAGGCGCCATTAGCTCAATTGGCAGAGCAGCTGACTCTTAATCAGCGGGTTCGGGGTTCGAGTCCCTGATGGCGCACAGCAGAGAAAGCCCCGGGTCCACGACCCGGGGTTTTGTCGTGTCGGCAGCGCGGCCGGGACCCCCGTGATTCAACGAGAAGAGCGTTCCGCACACGTTTCCCGAGTGGGAATGTGCGAAACGCTCTTCTCGATGGGCTGTGGTGAGCGGCGGCCGCTCAGAGAGCCCGACGCGCCTCGAGGTAGGCCTCGATACGCCGACGTTCCTTGCGCTTGTTGGCCATGGAGACCGTGATGCCCCCGATGACCAGCGCCGCGAATCCGCCGAGGACGGCGAGCACCCGGGGATCGGTGAGGGCGGCGACGGCCCTCTCCTTGCCCTCTTCGGCGAGGTTCTTGGGATTGACCCGGTCGACGATCTCGTCCAACGTCGTCGCGAGATCGTCACGCGCCTTGGCGATGTCGCCTTCGATGCTGTCGTAACTCCTGGACACGAGACCTCCGTCGATCGCTCGTCACGCGGTTAGCCGCGGATTCTGGACCCCGCCCACGCTACTGCACCCGTCGGCGATCCGCGCCCGCGCGCCGACGCATCGGATAGGTTGGAGTGATCACAGACCCCGACCCGACTTCAGGAGCACCGGTGACCACACCACGGCTCGAGGTGGGCCAGACCGCCCCCGCCTTCACCCTCCCCGACGCCGACGGAACCCCCACGTCGCTGGCGGACCTGCTCGCCGCGCACGGTCGTGTGGTGCTGTACGTCTACCCGGCCGCCATGACGCCCGGCTGCACCACGGAGACAGTGGACTTCGAAGGGGCCCTCCAGCAGTTGCGGGACGCCGGCATCGGGGTCGTGGGGGTGTCACCCGACCCGCCGGCCAAGCTCGTGCGCTTCCGGGACAAGCACGGCATCACGTTCCCCCTGCTGTCCGACCCGGACAAGACCATGCTCACCGAGTGGGGTGCGTTCGGGGAGAAGAAGAACTACGGCAAGACCGTGATGGGCGTGATCCGCTCGACGTTCGTCGTGGAGTCTGACGGGACGCTGTCCCTCGCCCGGTACAACGTCCGGGCCAAGGGCCACGTGGCCATGCTCGCGAAGCTCCTCGGCGTGGAACTGCCCGAACCCAAGGAGGGCTGACGCCACCCATGCCGACCGACCCGCCCGAGCGAGTGCAGGAACCAGTACGGGATCCCGCGGACGAGGCCGTCCAGGACGAGCCGAACATCCTGGTGCCCCGCCGCCGGCCCATCCAGGAGAGGAGCCGGCGCAAGTTCCAGGCGCTGCTGTCCTCGGCGCGGGACGTCCTGGTCGAGGTGGGTTTCGATTCGTTCACCTGCGAGGAGGTGGCCTCCCGCGCGGGCGTCCCCATCGGGACCCTGTACCAGTTCTTCGCCAACAAGTACGTCCTGGTGTGCGAGCTGGACCGCCAGGACGCCCACGGCGTGATCGAGGAGATCGAGCGTTTCGCGCAGAAGATCCCCGCGCTGGACTGGCCGGAACTGCTCAATGACTTCCTCGACCACCTGGCGGACCTGTGGCTGAGCGATCCCTCCCGGCGTGCGGTCTGGTTGGCCACGCAGGCCACCCCCGCCACCCGTGCCACCGCGGCGGTCAACGAGCGCGAACTGGCCAGGATGATCGCCAGCGTGCTCGCCCCGCTCATGCCGGCCACCGAGCGCCAGCGCCGCGCGTTCATGGCCGACGTGCTGGTCCATGTGGCCTATTCGATGCTCAACTTCTCCGTCAGCGCCGGCTCCGCCACGGGCGAGGACATCCACGACGCCACCGTCACCGAACTCAAGCGGATGCTCACCGCCTACCTGTGGCTGGCGGAGAAGGAAGCCCAGGTCGGCTGAGTCCGGCGAGGCTGGTCCGCCGGCGAGGCTGGTCGTCGACGGTGCTCGGCGCTGGCCCGCCCGGGAGACGGGACCCCGCTACCCGGCCACCGGCCCCTCGAGTACCACGAACGCCAGTGCGGAGTCGCCGTCGTGGCTCAGTGAGACGTGCCAGCGGGCGCCCTCCCCCACCGTCGCAGCGACCTGCCGGGCGACCTCGCCGCCCAGGCGCACCGCGGGCCGGCCCCACGCGTCGCAGACGGTCTCGATCTCGGACCACACCAGCAGGTCAGGTGAGATCGGCGGCGCGGAGCCGTAGAGGGCCGACGACCAGGCCTTAACCACGGCCTCCTTCGCCGCCCACCGGGCGGCCAGGTGACGGGCAATGCGGGTGGACTGACCGGATGACGACGACGAGGAGCCCGCACCCAGCACCTCGGCACCCACCGGGTGGGGGCCGGGCGCGGCCGCGCTGGACTCGGCGCGCTCCCGGCACTGCCGTCGCTCAATGGGTGAGAAGGCCGTGGTGAACCGCGTCCCCGGCTCGGCCAGGGACGCGGCGAAGGCGCCGATCTCGACTGTGTCGACCCCGACGCCCCGCACCGCTACGGTCACTGCCAGTCGCTGGCCGCGAGTACGCCGTCGGAGTTGATCCGCGCGGCCGGGTCCAGCAGGACCGCGGCCTCGCGCTCCTTGACCTCGTCGGCAGATCCCTCGCCGAGTCGACGCGCGTCCGGACGGCTGTAGAGTGACTCGCCGCCGTAGATGGCGTCGGTCAGTCGACGGGCGCCGTCCCGCTCGCGCTCCAGCGCCGACTCGCGGAGGCGCTTCGACTCCTGCTCGCCGAGCTGCGCAGCCACAGCGCGGTGGAACGCCTCGGGGTGCGTCACGGCGATGAGTCCGGAGACGTGACCGAAGCCGAGCGAGGTGAGCAGACCGGCCTTGAGCGGCAGGTCCCCGCCCAGCTGCAGCGTCTCGCGCAGCCAGACCAGGTGCCGGTGTCGGTCCAGGACGTCGTCGACGCAGTCCAGCGCCCGGTTCGGGGGCAGTGTCCCCGAGCGCAGCATCTGGGTCAGCCCGATGAGCTGGAACGCCGCCGCGCCGCCCTTGGCGTGGCCGGTGAGCGACTTCTGCGACACGACGAACAACGGGTTGCCGTCGGAGCGACCGATCGCCGCACCGAGACGCTCGTGCAGGTCCGACTCGTTGGGGTCGTTGGCCTTGGTCGAGGTGTCGTGCTTGCTCACCACGGCCAGGTCATCGGCGGTCAGTCCGAGCTCTGCGAGACCGCGGGTTAGCGGCGACCGCTTCCCACCACGGCCGGCGCCGAGAGCGCCCAGGCCCGGTGCGGGGATCGAGGTGTGCGCGCCGTCGGCGTACGAGCCTGCCCAGGCCACCACTCCGTGGACCGGCAGCCCCATGCGGGCCGCGACGTCGCCGGGGGCCAGCAGGATGGTGCCGCCGCCCTGGGATTCGACGAACCCGCCGCGCCGCCGGTCGTTGGCCCGACTGTAGTGGCGCTCGTCGATCCCCTTTGCCGCCATCGCCGCGGAATCGGCGGTGGCGGACATGTCGGCGAAGCCCTGGATGCCCTCGGTGGACAGGTCGTCGAACCCGCCGGCCACCACGAACTCGGCCTTTCCGGCGCGGATCTTGTCGAAGCCCTCCTCGACGCTCACCGCGGTGGTGGCGCAGGCCGCCACCGGGTGGACCATCGAGCCGTAGCCGCCGACGTAGGACTGCATGACGTGCGCGGCCACGACGTTGGGCAGCGCCTCCTGCAGCGTGTCGTTCGCGCGGCTGCGGCCGAGAATCCCGTCGATGTACAGCGACCTCATGCTGGTCATACCGCCCATGCCGGTGCCCTGCGTGTTGGCGACATCGGCCGGGTGCACGTGGGCCAGCAGCTCCGCCGGGGTGAAGCCGGAGGAGATGAACGCGTCCACGGTGGCCACCAGGTTCCACGCCGCCACCCGGTCGATCCCGGAGACCATGTCGGCGGGGATGCCCCACGCCGTCGGGTCGAAACCGGTGGGGATCTGCCCACCCACGATGCGGGTGAGCGTCGCACGGCGCGGGACGCGGATCTCGGTGCCGGCCTTGCGGGTGACCGTCCAGTCGCCGGTGGAGACGTCGTGGGTCACGACGGTGTTCTCCGGGTCGGCTTCGAGGTACGCGCGGGCCTGGCCCTCGTCGTCCACCACGAAGGACAGGTCCTCCGGCAGGAACACCGAGGTCAGCTGCGGCGAGGCGTTATCGAACATCTCCGCGCGCGAATCGTCGGCGTAGGTGCGCACGCCCACCCGGGCGAGGACCTCGTCGTGGAAGCGCTCGGCGATGTCGGCCTCGTCGATTGGGTCACCGGACTCGGTGACGGTCCAGCCGGCGCGCGGCGAGTCCTCCCAGGTGATGAGCCCGGTCGACCAGGCCAGCTCGACCACGCCGGCGGCGCTGAGGTCGCCGGTGGTCTCCACCTCGAAGCGGGTGCGGGCGCTGCCGTAGGGCCCGACCTCGCCGGAGCCCACGATCACGACCATGTCCTCGAGGTCCTGCGTGACCTGGCCCCACTCGGGGCGCTCGTCGGCGGTGACGGTCTGCAGCGACGGCAGGGCCGCGATGGTCCCGTCGGCGTCCTCGGTCGAGACCTCGGCCGCCGGGGCCGGACGGTCCGCGGCGAGCGCAGCCATGTCCAGGTCGGCGGTGCCGAGACCCCCGGTGAGGTCGACTGTGAGAGGCGCCTCTCCGGCGGACCGGCGGACGTCCGGGGTGCACGAGTCCAGCAGCTCGGCG
>NZ_JAALDX010000248.1 GCF_014145095.1 Dietzia sp. SLG310A2-38A2
CTCGACCGGGAGGAGGCGGGCGAGCGCCGCCACATCGGGATCCGAGGTCACCACCCGTACCCGGGAGACACCGTGCGTCGCGACGCAGGTCCGGAGCACGTCCGCGGCCATCGCAAGGGCGAGCGCCCGCCTGTCGGACGCGGGCAGAGCGCGGGCGAGGCGGCTCTTGGCGCGGTCGAGGGCCTTGACGGGGACGACTATCGTCCACCCGCCGTCAGTCGCCCCGTGACCCGACACCGTACTCATCGACCGCCATCCTGCCAGCAGACCCTCGCGAGCGCGCCGGGCCGGGTAGCGTTTGCTCACGATCCACCGGCGATGGCCCGGGTGGGGGACGACGAGCCGGGAGGCGAAATGGCGCGGGTCGCGGTGATGGGTGCGGGGTCGTGGGGGACCGCCGTCGGCAAGGTGCTCGCGGACGCTGGGTCGGAGGTGGTCATGTGGGCCCGCCGAGACGAGGTGGCCCGCGGGATCAACGAGCGGCACTGTAACGAGAAATACCTGCCGGAGATCGTCCTGCCCGCGACGGTCACCGCCTCGACGGACCCGGCCGAGGTCCTCGCTGGCGCCCACGAGGTCGTCCTGGCCGTCCCGTCCCAGAGTCTGAGGGGGAACCTGGAGCAGTGGGTCGACCTCCTCGAGCCCGATGCCGGGGTCATCTCCCTGGCGAAGGGGATCGAGACCGGGACGTTGATGCGCATCAGCGAGGTCGTCGCCGAGGTCACGGGATTGACCGGGGACAGGATCGCCGCGTTGTCCGGCCCCAACCTCGCGCGGGAGATCGCCGAGGGGCAGCCGGCGGCGACTGTGATCGCCTGTACGGACGTCGACCGGGCGGCCCGCCTGCAGGACGCGTTCGCCACCCCCTACTTCCGTCCCTACACCAACACCGATGTGGTGGGGTGCGAGATCGGTGGCTCCACCAAGAACGTCATCGCGCTGGTGTGTGGGATCGCCACCGGGATGGGCCTGGGTGACAACACCATGGCGACGCTCGTCACCCGCGGGTTGGCGGAGTCGACGAGGCTCGGGGTGGCGCTCGGCGCCCACCAGATGACCTTCGCCGGACTCGCGGGGCTCGGCGACCTCGTCGCCACCTGCACCTCACCGCTGTCCCGCAACCGGACCTTCGGTGAACGGCTGGGCAAAGGCGAGACCCTGGAACAGGCGCAGGAGGCCACCAACGGACAGGTCGCGGAGGGGGTCAAGTCCTGCACCTCGATCCGTGCGCTCGCCCGAGAGGTGGGCGTCGAGATGCCGCTCACCGAGGCCGTCCACGAGATCTGCCACGAGGGAGGCGACGCCGTCGAGGTGGCGGTGCGCCTCATGAGACGGAGCACCAAGCCCGAGTAGCCTCGGCCCGGTGAATCGCATCACCGTTGCCGTCCTCTACGGCGGCCGCAGCACGGAGCACTCCGTGAGCTGCGTGTCCGCCGGCGCCGTCATGGCACATCTCGACCGATCCGTCTACGAGGTGATCCCCGTCGGGATCACCGGATCGGGGAGATGGACCCTGGGTCCCGACGACGTGTCGGGCCTGCGGATTGTCGACCGCGTCATGCCGGAGGTCGACCCGGGGCGACCACAGGTAGCGCTCGGACTGTCCACCGGCGACCGCGGGGTCCTGCGGTTCGTGGACGGGGAGCGGGCCGGTGAGCAGGCCGCCCGCGTGGACGTGGTCTTCCCCGTCATGCACGGCACCCATGCGGAGGACGGCACCGTCCAGGGACTCCTCGAGCTCTCGGGGATCCCCTACGTGGGGCCGGGGGTGTTCGCCAGTGCGGCCGGCATGGACAAGGAGTTCACCAAGGTCGTGCTGGGTGCGGCGGGTCTGCCCATCGGTGAGCAGGTGGTGCTGCGTCCCGGGACCGCGACGCTGTCAGAGGCGGAACTCGACCGGCTCGGGCTCCCGTTGTTCGTCAAGCCCGCTCGCGGTGGCTCGTCCATAGGGATCACCAAGGTCTCCCGCGCGGGAGACCTCGACGCGGCCATCGCCGAGGCCCGCCGATTCGACCCCAAGGTGATCGTCGAGGCCGCCATCGTGGGCCGCGAGGTCGAATGTGGTGTCCTGCAGTACCCGGACGGTCGGGTGGAGGCGAGCCTGCCGGCCGAACTCCACATCCCCGGTGAGCCCACAGGGCTGGACGGCGAGACCGAGGGCGACTCCTTCTACGACTTCGACACCAAATACCTCGACGACGTCTGCACGTTCGACCTGCCCGCGCTGCTCCCCGCGGCGGACACCGACCGGCTGCGCACCCTGGCCGTCGAGGCGTTCCACGCCCTGGACGCCCGTGGGCTGAGCCGGGTCGACTTCTTCGTCACCGAGCACGGTCCGGTGATCAACGAGGTCAACACCATGCCGGGATTCACCCCGATCTCGATGTACCCGCAGATGTGGACGGCGACGGGGGTCGACTACCCGACCCTGCTCGACACTCTCGTGCGGACCGCGCTCGCAGGGGACTGAACCCGGGGGGTCAGCCGATCGGCGCGGGCCGCGGTTCGACGGCGTCCAGACCGGCGGCGAGGGCGTCCGAGAGATCCTGGATCGGACCCGTACCGCCGGTCGAGGGCAGCGTGACCGCGATGTACTCCGGTCGGTCGACGGCGACCCAGGTGGATGACGTCACAGCGGGGTCCGGGTCCGGTTCGTTGAACCACTGGACGCCGTTGACCTCCTGGAGCGACACCCCGACGGTGAAGGTCGGCGGGGCGGGGAGGCCGCAGCGGACGACGACGGTCTGGGCGTCGGGCAGCCGGTACGCCGCGGCGCCCGGCGGG
>NZ_JAALDX010000249.1 GCF_014145095.1 Dietzia sp. SLG310A2-38A2
GGCGGCGGGGGCACTCGCCCTGCTCTCGGACGCCGAGCACCTCCTGCGCGAGCGGTCCGCGATCTCGGCGCACTGACCGCCGCACCACGCCCGACCGGGGGCGCGCGGGCACCGACCCCGGTACGGTCGCGTCCATGACGGACCACATCTCGGCAGACCTTCTCCAAGGCATCCTCGACGAGGTCCGTGACGACTCCTCGGGCGATCTGGTCCCGCACCTCGGCGACTACGAACACCCGAACCCCGACGCCCTGGCGATGGCGGTGTGCGACCTCGAGGGCACCGTGACCTCGGCGGGGGACGACGACATCCGCTTCGATCTCCAATCGGCCTCCAAGCCGTTCGTGTACGCCCTGGCTCTGGATCAGAAGGGCGTCGACGAGGTGGCCAAGCGGATCGGGGTCGAACCATCCGGGGACGCGTTCAACGAGATCTCCCTGGAGGCCGGCACGGGACGGGCCCCCAACGGTCTGGTCAACGCCGGGGCGTTAGCCGCTCACGCGCTCGTCGGGGACACCGACGACGACGAGGTCTCGCGCTTCGAGCACATCCGCGCGCTGCTCTCCCGACTCGTCGGTCGTGACGTTGAGGTGGACGAGGAGATCGCGGACATCGAGGCGAAGAGCGCCCACCGCAACCAGGCGCTCGCGCACCTGCTCGCCGAGGAGGGCACCCTCGCGGACGACCCCCACGAGGTGGTGGCGGGGTACGGACGCCAGTGCGCGGTCCGCGTGGACGTCCGCGAACTCGCCCACATGGCCGCCATGTTCGCGAACGGCGGGCTGAAGCCCGGCAGTGACGAACGGATCCTCGGACGCAAGGCGGTCCGCTACGCCAACAGCGTGATGTTCACCTGCGGCATGTACGACGCGGCGGGCGACTGGGTCTACCAGGTCGGACTGCCCGCGAAGAGCGGAGTGTCGGGGTGTCTGTTCGCGGTGGTTCCCGGCAAGTTCGGCATCGCGGCCTACTCGCCGCGCCTGGACGAGCACGGCAACAGCGTGCGGGCGGCGGCCGCCATCGAGCAACTGTCGGACCGGTTTGACCTTCACGTCCTCGACCACGTGCGCGGCGACGGGTTCGGCCCCGCCGCATAGGGGCGACTATCCTCGGGAGTCGTGACCGACTCGACTCCCGCCGCGCCCGGGGCCGCCTCGAACGAGCCCGCCGACGACACCCCCGAGCAGCTGCGTATCCGTCGCGACAAGCGGCAGCGCATCCTCGACTCCGGCGTCGACGCCTACCCGGTCGAGGTCCCCCGCACGCACGGTCTCGTCGAGATCGCCTCGGATCCGCGCTTCGTCGCCCTCGAGGCCGGGGAGGAGACCGATGTCCGGGTCTCCGTCGCGGGCCGCGTGCTCTTCGTCCGCAACACGGGCAAGCTCTGCTTCGTCCGACTCCAGGACGGTGTGAGCCCGGACGCCGACCTGTCCGCCCCGGTGACCCAGGGCGCGCCCGACTCGTTCGCCCCGCAGTTGCAGGCGATGCTCTCGCTGGCCAACGTGGGGGAGGAGCGGCTCGAGGCGTGGAAGCAGGACGTGGACCTCGGTGACCACGTCTCGGTGACCGGTCGCGTGGTGCGGTCCAAGCGCGGCGAGCTGTCCGTCATGGCCGACTCGTGGGTGCTGGCGGCCAAGTCGCTTCGTCCGTTGCCGGTCGCGCACAAGGAGCTGAGCGAAGACACGCGCGTCCGTCAGCGCTACACCGACCTCATCATGCGCGACACCGCCCGGCGCAACGCGGTCACCCGCATCAAGGTCGTCAGGGCGCTGCGGGACGCCCTCGACCGGCGGGGGTTCCTCGAGGTGGAGACGCCCATGCTGCAGACGCTGCACGGCGGCGCCGCCGCCCGTCCGTTCGTCACGCACTCCAACGCCCTGGACCTGGACCTGTACCTGCGCATCGCCCCCGAGCTGTACCTCAAGCGTTGCGTGGTGGGCGGGATCGAGCGGGTCTTCGAGATCAACCGCAACTTCCGGAACGAGGGCGTGGACTCCTCGCACAGCCCCGAGTTCGCGATGCTCGAGACCTACCAGGCCTACGGGGACTACGACACGTCCGCCACGATGATCCGTGAGGTCATCCAGGAGGTCGCGCGCGAGGTGTTCGGTACCACCACCGTCACCCTCGCCGACGGCACCGAGTACGACCTGGGTGGGCAGTGGCGTGAGATGCGGATGTACCCCTCGCTCAACGAGGCCCTGCGCGCGCGGCACCCCGAGGTGGTGGGGAACGACGACGAGGACACCGTCACGGTCGACTCGACGGTCGACGAGCTCACGGAACTGGCCGACAAGGTCGGACTCGACGTCCCCAAGGGCAAGGGGTGGCTGCACGGCAAGCTCATCGAGGAGCTCTGGGAGCACCTCTGCGCTGACCAGCTCGAGGGGCCGGTGTTCGTGCGCGATTTCCCCGTGGAGACCTCCCCACTGACCCGCGATCACCGCACCGACCGCGGGGTCACCGAGAAGTGGGACCTCTACGTCCGTGGGTTCGAGCTGGCGACCGGGTACTCGGAGCTCGTCGACCCGGTGATCCAGCGTCGGCGGTTCGAGGACCAGGCACGGCTCGCCGCGGCCGGCGACGACGAGGCGATGGTGCTGGACGAGGACTTCCTGGCCGCGATGGAGCAGGGGATGCCCCCCACCACCGGGTTGGGTATGGGTATTGATCGCCTCCTGATGGCGCTCACCGGGCTGGGGATCAGGGAGACGATCCTGTTCCCGATGGTCAAGCCGCTGCCGCGGGACTGACGCGACGAGCAGGCCGCGGCGGGGGACGGCCGACGAGGTGTCGTGACCTCGCGCCCACCGCCGGGCCGGGTCGAGATCCGAATGTGACTCCGAGGCGCCCGTCCAGGTGACCGGCCCCGGACATAATCACACTATGAGAAGCCACCCATCACGTGCGTTGGCCGGCGTGGTCGCGGCGCTCCTGCTCGCGGGGACCTCGACCTCCGCCGCCTCGGCCCAGATCCCATTGCCGCCGGAGGCCCAGCAGGTGCTCGATCAGGCCCTGGCGGGATCGGTGCAGGCGGACGCTGATCTGCGCACCGCCGCCGGTGGGTGGTTGGAGTCGGCGGGGATCACGCCTCCTCCCGGGTTCGTGCCCCCTCCGGCCGCGCCCCCGCCGCCCCCGCC
>NZ_JAALDX010000250.1 GCF_014145095.1 Dietzia sp. SLG310A2-38A2
TCTGGCGTTCCAGGACGTCCTGGAGTTCCCCGACGTCTCGGTTGGCCGCCCGGTCCCGCTGATCGCCCGGCCCCCGCGCGAGGCGGCGGGCGGCGAGATCATCGGCCGGCCCGCCAGCCGCGGATCGGTGGAGGGCGTGGTGCGGGTGGCGAGGTCCATCGTCGATGCCCGCGAGGTGCAGCCGGGAGAGATCCTGGTCGCGCCGGTCACGGACGTGGGCTGGACGCCGTACTTCACGGTGATCGCGGCACTGGTCACCGACATCGGCAGTTCGGTCTCCCACGGGGCCGTGGTCGCGCGCGAGTACGGCCTGCCCTGCGTGGTCAACACCCTGGTGGCCACGCAGACGCTGCGGACCGGCGACCGCGTCCGCGTGGACGGCGACCGGGGGGTGGTGACGCGGCTCGACCAGTCGTGACCTCTGCTCGGCGCCATCCGCTGCTGTTCACCTGCAGCTACCGCCCTGCATCGTTCTCAGCTGGGTTCGCGTCTGCGGTCTCCGCGCCGTCCTGTGACGAGAGGGCGACCGACGCGATCTCCGGTGGCTGAACGGTCTCGGGCTCGAACTCGCGCAGTTGTGGTGGACGAGGCGTCCACCCCTTGATGTGCTGGACCACGTCGCTGTAGAAGTCGTCGACCACGTCGACAACCGAGTCGATGAAACTCCCCCTTCCGCGCGCCTTCTTCGTGCCCAACGGGACGATCATCGTGACCTGGAACTTCTTGATCTCTTTCTTGGGGTCGGCAATGAGGGACGATGGGTCGTCCCTGGCCTTACCCAGCAACTCTGCCGTGCCGGGTCCGCGCGCATTGGCCACGAACGCCTCAATACGCGTGCCCTCGGGCGCGTGCTTCAGTTGGCGAATCAACCAACTGACACGCGTCGCCGCGCGACTGGATTTGGGCGCCTCCACCTCAACCTGGCACGTGACCTGGGACGCCCTGAGGTCGGCCGTCACGTGTATCGGAGCCACAGTGTCCGGGATACGGATCGCACCAGTCATCCGGCCGTCGGCCACCAAGCTGGCCAGGACTGCCTGCGCGCGGAGAGACGGATCAGCGGCCTCCTTTCTGCTACGAACCTGGATGACGTCGGTCCCGAGCTGTCTCCCGAGGCGCAGGGTGACAAAACGGAGCAGGCCGTCGAATCGCGCAACTACCTCAGCGGCACCGGGATCACCGGGGCGCAGGGTCCCCGAGGCGACAGCGTTACGAACGCTCACCCAGTGGGCGCCCATATCCTCCAACTCCATAGCGCCGGACCTGGGGTGCTCGAGATAACGGATCAGCTCACCGAGGATCCAGGCCTGCTCGGGATCCGACACACCTCGGTGCTCCTTCTGCAGGACTGCGGTGGAGAGCACGAGAGTCCAGGACCAGTGGTGCAGAGCTACTTTGCGGATCTTGCGTTTGTCGACCCTGGTCGGATGCTCACCGAGCATCGGTGGGATCTCGTTGCTGATGGTGATGAGTGCGTCGAAGCCCTGGGACCTCGCGACGTCCAGGTACGTCTCGAGCTGCTCGGTTTCGAGGACATTCCGGCCGGTTTTGACCTCCACCAGAGCGGTCCACGTCAGCTTGCCCCGTCGGATCCGTATCAAACCATCGGGAAAGCACTTCTTCTCGCCGAGCTCGAAGGGGACTTCGATGTAGGTCTCAATGACTCCCGCAGGCGCTCCCAGTGGTTTCAGCAAAGCACGGCCGAACTCCTTGACAACAGCCATGACGGCCAGAAGTGCTGAGGTGGCCCGACGTTCCTGCTCCTCAGCCCCTGAAATCCCAGACGTGGGGATCAGTCGTGCTTCGTGCCAGGATTCCACTTGCTCGGACATAGGTGCTCCCGTCGTGGCGTGCCCCATGTCGTCACCGCCCGCTGACAACGAGGGGAGATGGAGGCGCGATCACGTTTCAGCGTGCAGCACCGGTATCGCGAGCGCGGCGGTACAACCCGATTTCTTCTGGACCGCTCACTCGCTCGTCGGTGGAGAACAGGCCCGGATGGGCGAGAAAGACCGTGCGCCAGAGGGGGTCATGCGACACTGCAGAGAGCGACGAGCGTCGCAGATCGGGACTCCCGTGAGCTCCGATGCGGCGCCCGACAGCCTCGGCCGCATCCCCTCCCCCTCCCCCGACTCGGCTTCCCTCCCCGAGTATCGGCTCGAGGCCCTCGCCACCGTGGTGACCGCCGCTGCGACACGTCGTGCCGGCCACCGTGGACACCCCCACGACTTCTCGAACGAGAGGACCAGATCATGGCAGGCACACTGGACGGCAAGGTCGCATTCATCACCGGAGCCGCGCGAGGACAGGGGCGCAGCCACGCGGTACGGCTCGCCGAGGACGGCGCGGACATCATCGCCGTCGACATCTGCGCACCGATCGCCTCGCTCGAGGGCTTCTACTCGCTTCCAACGCAAAAGGACCTCGACGAGACCGTGCGCCTGGTCGAGGCACAGGGTCGCCGCATCGTCGCCCGCGTCGCCGACGTCCGCGACCTGCCCGCACTCACCGACGCGGTCTCGGCCGGGGTCGCCGAACTGGGGAGCCTCGACATCATCGTGGCCAACGCCGGCATCTTCACCTTCGGCCAGGAGACCCACAAGATCGAGCAACAATCCTGGAACGACATCCAGGACATCAACCTCACCGGCGTCTGGCACACCTACGCGGCGGCAGCCGAGCACCTCCTCGCCGCCGGCCCGGGCGGGTCGGTCATCATCATCTCCTCGCTCGCCGGCTTCAAGGGCCTGGCGAACGTGGCCGCGTACACCGCTGCCAAGCACGGCATCGTCGGCCTGATGAAGGTCCTGGCCAACGAACTCGGCCCGCACGGCATCAGGGTCAACACGATCCACCCCAACTCAATCGACACACCGATGGTCAAGAACGCCAAGACGTACGGGCTCTTCCGACCCGACCTGGACGACCCGCAGGCCGAGGACGCCCACGACGCCTTCGCCGGCCTCAACCCCATGGGCAAGGCCTGGATCGAATCGATCCACGTGTCCAACGCCGTCGCCTGGTTGGCCTCGGACCAGGCCTACTACGTCTCAGGCGGGGAGATCCCGGTCGACGGCGGCGCGTCGGTCCACTGACGTCCCGAGCCGTGGCCGCCAGCGTGCCGTGACCGACACTGTGCCGTGACCGACACTGCGCGCTGAGACGGCCACGGCCGGTCGGCCTACCTCGGGTAGACGAACCCGCGCCTCACCCGCGCGCCGCGCGCGGTCGGGGACGTCTCGTCGACACCCGTGGTCAGCACGCGCAGTTCGAGGTTGCCGGACCGGCAGATCACCGTACGACCACGACGCCCGTAGAGACTGGTGACCACCTCGACGGGGAGAACGCCGTCGCCGGTGGGCTCATCCACGAGTTCCACGCCGTCGGGCGGTAGCGCGAGGTGCGCGGGGCCCTCGACGGATCCGGACGGGAAGTCCAGCGCGTCGGGGTGCACCACGACCCTGCCGTCGTCCGAGCGGAACCGGCCGTCGACCATGCTGCCGGCCACACAGGTCGCGTCGTGCAGGAAGCGCGCCACGAACTCACTGTTCGGCGAGGCATCGAGTTCGGCGGGCGACCCCACCTGCACGAGTCGGCCCCGGTTGAGCACCGCGACCTGGTCGCCGATCGCCAGCGCCTCGTCACGGTCGTGCGTCACGTGGACCATCGTGAGCTCGTACTCGGCGGCGAGCCTGCGCAGCATCAGCCG
>NZ_JAALDX010000251.1 GCF_014145095.1 Dietzia sp. SLG310A2-38A2
GCGCCGGCGGCGGCGCGCACCTCGTCGGTGGTCGGGCCCGGCTGCGGCACGAACGCCGTGGCGCGGTAGTACTTCAACTCGCGGATCGACTCCTTGATGTCGGCCAGGGCACGGTGGGACATGCCCTTCTCGGGCTGGCCGAAGTAGATGCGCGGGTACCAGCGGCGGCACAGCTCCTTGATCGAGCTCACGTCGATCATCCGGTAGTGCAGGTAGGAGTTGAGCTCGGGCATGTCCCGGGCAAGGAAACCGCGGTCAGTGCCGATCGAGTTGCCGGCGAGGGGAGCGGTCCCGCCCACCGGGACCCAGGCGCGGATGTAGTCCAGGACCTCTCTCTCGGCCTCCGCCACCGTCACGGCCGAGGCGCGGATCTCCTCGGTCAGGCCCGATGAGGAGTGCATTTCCCGCACCACCGGGAGCATCGCGGCCAGCTTGGCGTCGGAGGTGTGGATGACGATGTCCACGCCGTCGCCCAGGACGTTGAGTTCGGAGTCGGTGACCAGGGCGGCGATCTCCACCAGCGCGTCGTTCGCGGTGTCGAGGCCGGTCATCTCGCAGTCGATCCACACGATCCGGTCGTTCTTGGATTCCTTGTGGGGCGTCGGGGTGGACGTCGCGACAGGGGTGGGACCGGGGTTCGACTCTGGCATCGTTCGACTATATCGCCGCAGGACGCGCGGCCCGGCCCCGGAGGATCAGGCTCAGCCCTGCCGCACCCTGCCGCACCCTGCTGGGCTCGGCGGCGGACCGGCGTCCGACCGGTGACGGTCCGGTCGTGTCGCGGCCGGCAGAGGCCGCGGTAGTCGCCGCGTAGACGGCCGCGGCCGCAAAGACGAGCCCGTAGGCCATCCGGCCGGCGGGCGGGAGGAAGAACTGCGGCAGGAACAGCGCAGCGATCACGGCGAGCGGGAGGAGGGCACCGGCCGCTCGGCCCGGTCGATGTGCCCGACGCCATGAGATCGCCGCCGCGATCCCGGCCACTGCCAGTGTGATGAGTCCCGCCGCGAAGAGGGCCACAGCAGCGGGGTTGTCACGAACAGCGGCCACGAGGTCGAGCACGTCGGGGTCGCCGGCCAGGGCCCGGGCCCCGATCTCGTGCAGCGCGAACGTCTCGGCGCCGTAGTACGGCAGGACGAGCGCGACGCCCACGGGTCCCGTCCACCGGAGTGGCCCTGAGGTCTGCAGCGACCAGAATGCGGCCAGGGACACGAGCGCGGCCGCTCCCGCGAGGTGGGAGGCGATCCACAGGGTCGAGGAGAACGCCTCAGCCGCGGCGAGGGTCTCCCCGCCGTCCGCGTCACCGTAGGGGCGCAGCAGCAGGTACCCGGCCATGAGGACACCTGAGGTGACGGCGAGGACGGCCGATGACCGGCGAGATACATGGGTGGGTTTCGGATCAGACATCGGACCTCCAGCGGCAATGGAGAGCACCGCTCTCGTTATGGGTTGACGCTCACAGTAGGCCTGGTCCGGTCGCAATGCAAGAGCGCCGCTCTCGGTTTTCTGGAACACTCGCGGCATGGGCAAACGAGACGAGGCCAGGGCCGAGACCATCGAACGGATCCTCGTCGCCGCGCGGGAGGAAATCGCGAGGGTCGGCGGGGTGGGTTTGTCGATGCGCTCGGTCGCCCGCGAGGTCGGGATGGTCTCCTCCGCGATCTACCGCTACTTCCCGTCCAGGGAGGACCTGCTCACCGCGATGATCCTCGAGAGCTACCGCGACCTGGCCGGCGCTCTCCGCGCGGCTGAGGCCGAAGCCGAGATCGCGGATGACGACGGTGACGCCGCGGCCGGAAATCCCGACGCCGGTTCCGACGTCGAACTGTGGAGCCGTCTCGCGGAAGCCCTCCGCGGCTGGGGCCTGCGAGCACCGCACGAGTTCCAGCTCATCTACGGCACTCCGATCCCCGGGTATGTGGCACCGCGCGAGACCATCCCGGCCGCCGGTGAAGTGGCCGCCCCGTTTCTCGGTTGCCTGCGGTCCCGGCACGTTCCCGGTTTCGAATCAGCCGGCGCTGGCATGAGCGCCTTCGCGAACGACGCTCGCGTCACCCCGTCGACGGCGGCCGCAGTGGTCGCGGCGATCTCGGAGCTCATCGGCTTCGTGGGACACGAACTGGCCGGGCACTTTGTCGGCCTGGCCGATCCTGCCGACGACCTCTTCCGGTCGGTGGTCGCACGCCAGGTGAGTGATCTCGGGCTGGGATCTGCAGCGGATGACGATGAACTCTTGTGGAACTCGATCTTCGGCCAGGCGTTCGCGCGGCATCTCGCCCTCCACCCCGCGCCGGGGATGGAGATGGCGCACCCAGACGACTCGCCCTATCGGGTGGACGAGCTCACCATGACGGACGGCGCGGTGACCCTGGTCTGGTCATACCCGGAGATTCGTTCCGCGCGGGGCGGGCCGGTTCGGGTGGGGAGGCACTGGAACCTCCGGGAGTTGCGGCGAGGTTTCTCGCCTTCCGACCCTGAAGACGTCGCAGGCGCGGTGATTGATGAGGACTTCCTGCCGCTGGCACTGCCGTCGGCGGACCGGGAGGGGCCAGACGGGATCCGCTGGCTCGGCCCGCCACCGCCCGCATGAGAGGAGGGCCGGATATCGCCCGCCTGACCGGACCCGGAGGATCAGCCCTCCGCCTGCCCCTCTCCGAGCTTGGCGTAGAACCGCCCCACCACAGGGGCCATGAGCGCGCGCGGGGTGTAGTTGCCCGCCACGGACATGGCCTGGCCCAGGGGTCCCGGGACCACGCGCATCTTGTTCCGGGAGAGCGCGTCCAGGGAGATCCGGGCGGTGTACGTGGTGTCCACCCAGAAGCGATCGGGGACCAGGCGGTCGACGAAGGTCTTGTCCTCCTCGACGATCTCCTCGGTGCGCACCGGGCCGGGCGCCAGAAGCGTCACGTTGACCCCGGAGCCCTTGAGCTCCCCGCGCAGCGACTCGGAGAAGGTGTTGAGGAACGCCTTGGTGGCGGCGTAGGTGGCGTTGTTGGGGATGGGCATGTTGCCGGCCGCCGAGCCCACGTTGAGAATCGCGCCCGAGCCACGCTCGACCATCCCTGGCAGGACGGCCAGTACGAGGTCGTGGCACGCCACAGCGTTGACCTGCACCTGGCTCTTCTCGTAGTGGGGATCGAGCGCGGCGACCGGGCCGAACGTCGCGATCCCGGCGTTGTTGCACAGGATCGAGATCTCGCGGCCCGCCAGCTCCTCCAGCAGCGGAGCCCGCTCGGCCGGATCGGACAGATCGCACGCCCGCACCTCGACTGTCACCCCAGACTCCCGCTCCAGCCGCTCCCTGAGCTCCTCCAAGACCTCGCCGCGCCGCGCCACCACGATCAGGGAGTGCCCGCGGCGGGCCAACTCGGCGGCCAGCGCCATGCCGATCCCGGAGGAGGCGCCGGTGACGACAGCACTATTCGTCGCGGTGGGCAGGGGAAGCGGCATCATGCGTCCTCGGGTCAGGTGGTCAGGGCCGAGGGTGAGCGTACCGGCGAGGGTCGTGAACGGGGGAGTCGGTGACGACGACGAGCGCGGCCCCGGTGAACGAGGCCACTCGCCACCCGGGCTGATCAACTGCCGCCGGTGCTCACCCCTGGCGGAACGGGAGTGCTCCCTCGTGGTCCGTCTGGCTGCTCATCGAGTCTTGACCGCCCGCCGCGGAGTCGCGCGCGGCCCTGCCCAGAAGCCTGCCGAGAAGGTAGAAGAGCGGGCCCAACACCAGGCTTCCGCCGAGCCAACTAAAGAAGTCGTCCGGTGGTGCGAGGTGAGCACCGGTCGACAGTGAGAGGAGCACCACCAGGCCGATGATGAGGACATGACCACCGCGCGCCAGCGGATCAGTGGATCTGCGGAAGCTGCGCACCGCAACAAGCACCGCGATAGAAGGCAGTGCGCCCGTCAGGGCCAACCACACGGACCAGGTCACTAATGCCTCGCATTCACCGAATGTGCACCGACCATAGCAGCGGAAATGGGCCCGCCACCTGCGCTCTCGAGGCCTCAGACGAACTGCCAGGCACTAGGTTCTAGGGCGTGAGCAGCACCGGGACACCGCCCCCTCCAGAAACCGCCACCTCGTCGTCGTTCTCGCCCGATCCCGGGCCCGCCACCCGCGGCCAGGTCTTCTCCTGGGCGATGTGGGACTGGGGCTCGGCGGCGTTCAACGCGGTGATCGTCACCTTCGTCTTCTCCGTCTACCTCACCGACTCGGTCGGGGCGGACCTCGACGGTCCGTTCTCGGCCGCCACCTGGCTGTCGATCTCGATCGCACTGGCCGGGCTGGTGATCGCGCTGACCGCGCCGGTGATGGGCCAGCGCGCGGACCGGGGCGGGCGTCGCCGGCGGTCGCTGGCGATCTGGACCTACCTCACCGTGGCGCTGACCGCGCTGATGTTCCTCGTCGACTCGGACGCGCCCTACCCGTGGTTCTTCGTCGGGCTGCTGTTGCTCGCACTGGGGTCGATCACCTTCGAATTTGCTGAAGTGTCATATTTTGCGATGCTCCGGCAGGTCTCCACCCCGGCCACCGTGGGGCGGGTCTCCGGGTTCGGGTGGGCGATGGGCTACTTCGGCGGGATCTTCCTGTTGCTCGCCGCGTTCCTCGGCTTCATCTCCGGGGACGGCGACGAGCGAGGACTGCTGGGCATCTCCACCGACGGCGGCCTCAACGTGCGGCTGGTGTGTCTGGTGGCCGCGGTGTGGTTCGCGTTGTTCGCGCTGCCGGTGCTGCGGTCGGTGCCGGAGAACCGGCCCCGGGGGAGGAAGGGCGACGACGACGAGGCTGGCTTCCGCGAGTCCTACCGCATCCTCTGGCGGGACCTCAAGGCACTGTGGCGCCGCGACCCGCGGACCGTGAAGTTCCTCGTGGCCAGTGCGATCTTCCGCGACGGGCTGGCGGGGGTATTCACCTTCGGGGCGATCCTGGCCGTCACGGTGTACGGCCTCGCGCCGGGCGATGTGCTGCTGTTCGGGGTGGCCGCCAACGTGGTGGCGGCCCTGGGCGCGGCGGTCGCGGGAGTCCTGGACGACCTGGTGGGGCCGAAGGCGGTGATCATCGGCTCACTCGCGGCGATGCTCGGCACCATGACCGTCCTGTTGTTCGTCGACGGCACCGCCATGTTCTGGCTCTTCGGGCTGCTCATGTGCCTGTTCGTGGGCCCGGCGCAGTCGGCGTCGCGCTCGTTCCTGGCCCGCCTGGCGCCGCCGGGCAGCGACGGCCAGATGTTCGGGCTCTACGCGACCACCGGGCGTGCGGTCTCGTTTCTCGCCCCGGCGCTGTTCGGCCTGTTCACGTGGGGTTTCGGCACCGATCGCGCGGGGATCGCCGGGATCGCCCTGGTTCTGCTCGTGGGCCTGCTCCTGCTGCTGTCCGTGCGGACCCCGACCCGCGCCGAGGCCTCGGGCAAGTGGACGGGCTCCGCCTGACCCCGGGGCCCCACCGCTCGACTCACTCGCCTCGGCGTCCCGCCCGGACGCTCAGCCGCCAGACTTGCGCGCCCCTCCGGCTTGCGCACTCCTCCGGCTCGTGCGCCCCTCGGCGTGCGGGGAAGGTGTCAAAGGGGACGCGCAACCCGAGAGGGGGTCAGAGCGTGCCGGAGGTCAGGAGGGCGAGCACCCCCGCGGCGTCGTCGGCGATGTCGGAGAAACCGGCCTCGCGCAGTTCGGCGTCGCCGATGCCGCCTGTGCGCACGGCCACCGAGCGGATGCCCAGCTTGGTGGCCGCGATCGCGTCCCAGGTCGCGTCGCCCACCATGATCGCGTTCTCGGCGTCGACACCGGAGCGCTCCAAGGCGATGGCCACGATGGTGGGATCGGGCTTGGCCTGGTCGACGTCCTCACCGGTGGTCACGGCGTCCACTGCATCGTCCACGTCGAGCAGTTCGCGGGCCTCGGCGAACTCCGACGGCGGGGCCGAGGTGGCGAGCACGGTGACCCACCCCTGCTCCTTGGCGCCGCGCACGAGCTCGCGGGCGCCGGGCAGGAGGCGGAGCGAGTCCCCGGCCTCGGCGTAATACTTGGAATGCAGATCCTTGGCCCGGCTCGCCACGCGATCGCGGTCCTCGTCGTCGTCGACTCCCGCGATGTCCAACAGTTCGGCCACCAACGTGGACCCGTCCTTGCCGATCCGGTGGTGCACCTCCACGAAGGGCACCGGCGCGCCCGCCTCGATGAGGGCGCGGTGCCAGGTCCAGACGTGGACGTAGGTGGAGTCGACCAGGGTGCCGTCGACGTCGAGGAGCAGGGCGCGCGGTGAGGTGGTCATGCGTCCGACCGTGCCCGGCCCCCGCGCGGGTGGCAACCGGTGGCGACAGGGCCGTGCCCGGCGCACCCTCGGATTCATGACACGTTTCGGATACACCCTCATGACCGAACAGTCCGGCCCCAAGGAACTCGTGCGCTACGCGGCCAAGGCCGAGCAGGCGGGATTCGACTTCGAGGTGGCCTCGGACCACTACTTCCCGTGGCTGAGCTCGCAGGGGCACGCGCCGTACGTGTGGAGCGTCCTGGGTGCCGTGGCGCACGTGACCGAGCGGGTGGACCTGTGCACCTACGTGACCTGCCCGATCCTGCGCTACCACCCCGCGGTGGTGGCGCAGAAGGCCGCCACCATGCAGATCATGTCCGACGGCCGTTTCATGCTGGGCATCGGCGCGGGGGAGAACCTCAACGAGCACGTGGTCGGGCAGCGGTGGCCCTCGATCGACGAGCGCCACGAGATGACGGTGGAGGCGCTGGAGATCATCGGCGAGCTGTTCGACGGCGGCCTGGTGACCTACTCCGGCGAGCACTTCCGCGTGGACTCGGCCCGCCTGTGGGACCTGCCCGAGAAGCGGGTGCCGATCGGCGTGGCCGCCGGCGGGGAGAAGGCCGTGGCCCGGCTCGGACCGCTCGCCGACCACCTCATCGCCACCGAGCCGGAACCCGCCCACATCGAGGGATGGAACGCGCTCGAGGGGCAGAAGCGGATCGGTGACGGGGCCCGCGCGATCGCCCAGATCCCCATCAGCTGGGACCCCGACTCGGAGAAGGCGGCCGTCGAGCGCGCGCACGACCAGTTCCGCTGGTTCGCCGGAGGCTGGGCCGCCAACGCCGATCTGCCCACCACCGCCGGGTTCGCCGCGGCCACCAAGTTCGTCCGGCCCGAGGATGTGGCCGAGCAGTTGGCATGCGGGCCCGATCTGGACGCGATCGTCGAGAAGGTGCGTCCCTACTGGGAGGCCGGGTACACCGACGTCGCGTTGATCCAGATCGGCGACTCGACCCTGGACCGGTTCCTCGAGGAGGCCGCCGAGCCGCTGCTCGCGCGGCTGCGGGAGGCCTCCCCGAGCTGAGGCAGGCCGAATCCCGCCGCCGGAGCCATCGAGAAGAGCGTTTCGCGCATTTTCACTCGACCGATGTGTGCGGGACGCTCTTCGCGATGACGGCGGGCTCGCATGGACCTCCCGCGGGGCCTGCCGTGGGGCGTGGTTCTAGCTTCCGGCTCCGGGCAGGTAGTCGTTGGTCGTGGCGGTGGCGCCGTCGACCTCGGTCTCCAGCAGTCCGTTCTGGTGCATCCACGTCGCGTAGGCCGCCCAGTCCTCGGCCGACTGTCGGCCGAAACCGTCCTCGGGCAGCAGCTCGAGGGTGGCGTCGATCATCAGCTCCAGCACGTCCGGGTCGTAGGAGCCCTCGGTCTCGGGGGTGAGAGAGTCGATGGCGGCCTGGCGGTCGTCCAGAGCCGTGGCCTGGCCGGCCGCGGTCCCGGCGAGGAAGGCCCGCACGCGCTCGGCGTAGTCGGCGTCGTCGGCGAGGCGGCTCGGGTTGGCGATGATCACCAGCTCCGCGTAGTCCGGAACCCCGAGCTCCGTGGCGGGCATCACCACGAAATCGCCCTGAGCGGTGAGTTCGACCCCCTCGATGTTGCGGAAGGCTCCGAAGATCGCGTCCACCTGGTCCGTCAGGAGCGCCTGGTTGAGGCTCTGCTGCACGTTGGGGGCGGAAATCGAGCCCGGGTCGATCCCGGCCTCCCGGGCGATGAAGTCGAGGGTCGGCTGCTGCGAGGCCAGACCCGACAGTCCCACGGTCTTGCCCTCCAGGTCTGCTGCGGTGGTGATTCCCGACTCCGTCCTGGCGATCAGGGAGGTCAGCGACGTGGGAATCAGGGCGGCGACCGAGACCACGTCGAGGCCCTGCTCCGCGGCGATGAGGGTGTCGGGCTCGTAGGAGATGGCCAGGTCGGCGCGCCCCAGGGACACTTCCCGCGCGGCGTCGGCCGTGTTGGACGGCGTCATGAACGTCACATCGACGCCGGCGTCGTCGTAGGCGCCGGTGTGCTGCGCGGTGTACAGCGCCACATGGTCGGGATTGGCGCTCCAGTCGAGAAGGACGCTGACCGGTGCGGCGCTGGTCTCGTCCGGCTCGGAGTCGTTCGCAGGTGCCTGACATCCGGTCAGAGCCACCGCGGCAGCGGCCGCGATCGCGAGCATGCGGACACCGGGTCGTGTGAGCGCCCGGCGTCGGATCGTCCTCGGTCGTGAGTCAGTCATGATGGGTTCCTTTCCCCGGTGGGGGTGTTCCACGGGCAGATGAGACGTTCGAGGATGGTCACGCTGGCCAGCAGGACGCTGGACATGATCGTCAGCACGACCACCTGGGCAAAGACGAAATCGGTCTGGAGCCGGGGGATGGCCTGGAGCATGAGGTAACCCAGGCCGTTGGTCGAGCCCGTGTACTCGGCGAAGACCGCGGCGACCGGGGCGAAGGTGACCGCGACGCGCAGTCCGGCGAAGCCGCGTGGAGCAGCGAACGGCAGACGCACCCGCCAGAACAGGGACCACCGGGTGGCGTGCAGGCTCCGCAGCGTGTCGATCAGCCGGGCGTCGACCGTGCGGACACCGGAGAGGAGGTTGAGCGCCACCGGGAAGAAACACAACAGGGCGACGACGATGACCTTCGGTGCCATTCCGTAACCGAGGGAGATCGTCAGCAGCGGGCCGATCACGATGACCGGGATGGCCTGGGAGGCGACCAGCAGGGGGGTCATGGCCTGCCCGACGGTGGGAACGAACGCGCTGACGATCACCACGGCCAGCGCGACGAACACTCCGAGGACCACCCCGATGACGGTCTCGGTGGCGGTCAGCAGCGTGGCGGAACCGAGCCGGTCGGGCCAGGTGGTCACGAGCGAGTCGAACACGGCGCGGGGCGCGGGGATGACGTAGTCCGGCACGAGCTCGAGCGCGGTGATCGCGATCCAGGCGGCGAGGACCAACAGGATCGTCACGCAGGCGGGAGCGGCGGACCGGAGGAATCGCACGGTCATCGGGCGGTTTCGCCGTCGGTCAGGTGTGACTCCCGGGCCAGGGCCTGGAGCACTTCCCGGCGGGCTGCAGCGAATCCCTCGTCGCCGAGGAGGACCTCGCGGGGGCGGTCGTCGCCGAACCATCCTGGCCAGGTGGAGACCACACGCGCCGGGGCGTCGGCCTCGCGTCGTGCCAGCAGGACCACGCGTTCGGCCAGGAGCAGCGCCTCATCGACGTCGTGGGTGACCATGACGAGCGTGGCCGAGGTCCCGGTGAGGGTGTCGCGCAACCACTGTTGGACGTCCGCACGGGTGATCGCGTCGAGCGCTCCGAGCGGCTCGTCGGCCAGCAGAACGGGTTTGCGCGCCAGCAGGGCGCGCGCGAGTGCTGCGCGCTGGCGCATGCCTGCGCTGAGAGCGGCGGGACGGGTCCCGGACCAGGCGCCCAGACCCAGGCGGTCCAGCAGGCGCTGGGCTTCGGCGCGGGCCGCGCGACGGCTCACACGTTGGTTACGGAGACTGATCGCGACGTTGTCGAGCAGGGTCAACCAGGGCAACAGGCTGTCGCCCTGGGGCATCAACGCGCAGGACTCCAGGCGTCGTGCGGGCTGGCGGTCGCCGAGGACGAGTGCGGTGCCTGTCGTCGGTTCGACGAGGCCCGCGATCAGGGACAGGAGCGTTGACTTGCCGCATCCGCTGCGCCCGACGACGGCGATGTGCTCGCCTTCCGCAACGGAGAGGTCGAGGTCCGCGAGAACCGCGTGGCGGGCGCCCGGATAGGTGTGTCCCAGATCATTGAGCGCCACCGCCGTGGTTTCCGGACGACTCACCACAGCGTGCACCAGCGCATGTGACATCCCTCCGCTCGTGTGAACGAGTTCAGGTTCAGCGGGTGTGATCTCAGCCCCGTTCGGTAGGGGCACCCCGTGTCATCGAGGCTGACCTTGCGAATCAGCTCGAATTCCGAACGTACCACCGGCCGATTCCGCGATGCGAGGCCCGTCAATTGGACGCGATCGAGGGTGCCACTCGGCGAGTGGTCACATCCGATGGATTTCGGAACACCCCACCTGGGAGAACGTGATCAGAATTGACCACGCGGTGGGTGAACTGGACAGAAGCCGGTCACCGAACCGGTCACATGCCCTGACCTGTGCGCCCCCGAGAGGATTCGAACCCCTGACCAGCCGGGTAGAAACCGGATGCTCTATCCACTGAGCTACGGAGGCCTGCGACGCTCGCGTCCGGCGTCGCCGGAAGAATGGTAGCCGATCCGGGGGTGTGCGCAGCAGCCACGAATCGGCCCGGGGGCGATCAGGTTAATACGATGGTGTCCATGACGTCGTCCAAGTCGACACCCACCACCGCCGGACCGCTCAGGACCCGCAGCGTAGTGCCCGTGGTGATCCTGCTCGCGGTGGTGGCCGCGGCGGTGGTGATCCCGCTCTCGGGCATGTCCACCGAGGTGGCGCTCGCGCTGGTGGGGGTCCCGGACCCGGGCGTTCTCACCACGGCCGGGCTCCCGGCGGTCCGCGCGATGGGCGAGCTGCTCGCGGCGGTGGCGGTGGGAACGGCCCTGTTCGCGGCGTTCTTCACCCCGCCCCAGAAGGACAAGACCCTCGACGTGGACGGCTACCGCTCGCAGCGGATCTCCTCGTGGGCCAACATCGCCTGGGCGGTGGCCGCGGCGCTGCTCATCCCACTGACCCTGTCGGACGTCTCCGGGCGCACGCTCTGGGAGTCGCTGCCGCCGGACCAGTGGATCGTGGCGATCAACCAGATCGACGTGGCCTCGTCCTGGCGGTGGGCGGCGGTGATCGCCCTGGTGGCCGGGATCGGTCAGCGGCTCACCCTGAGCTGGCGCTGGTCGGTGATCTGGCTGGGGGTGTCGGTGCTCTCGCTCCTGCCGGTGGCGGCCACGGGTCACGCTTCCGGGAGCACGGCGCACGACATCGCCACCAACTCGCTGATCATCCACCTGTTCGCCGCGGCGTTCTACGTGGGCGGGCTGGTCGCGGTGCTCGCCCACACCATGCGGGGCGGCTCCCGCGTGGCCCTGGCGCTGCGCCGCTACTCCGTGGTGGCCACCATCGCGATCGTCGCGCTCGGGTTCTCCGGCATCATCAACGCGCTCGTGCGGCTGCACCCCGCCGACCTGTTCTCCTCGACCTACGGGCTGCTCGTGCTGGCCAAGGCGCTGCTGCTGGTCCTGCTCGCGATGTTCGGGCTGGCGATGCGCCGCCGGATCATCGCCAAGATCGAGTCCAGATCGGCCAACGCCCCCGTCGACCGCGGAACCCTGCTGCGGATCGGGCTGGTCGAGACGGTGGTGATGGCGGGCACGATCGGGCTCTCGGTCTCGCTCGGCCGCACGCCGCCGCCGGCGCCGCTCTACGTCCCCACCCGCCAGGAGGCGCTGCTGGGCTTCGAGCTCCCCGGTCCGTTCTCCTTCGGCACCGTGCTCGGGCTGTGGCGCTTCGACCTGGTGCTGGGTCTGGCCGCGGTCATCCTGCTGAGCCTGTACGTGTGGGGTCTGATCACCCTGCGCCGTCGCGGAGACTCGTGGCCGGCGGGTCGGACCGTGGCCTGGGTGCTCGGCTGCGTCCTGCTGTTCCTCACCACCAGCTCCGGTATGGGGATGTACATGATGGCCGACTTCGCCAGCCACATGGTGGGGCACATGCTCATCTCGATGCTCGTGCCGGTGCTCCTCGCGCTCGGCGGGCCGCTGACACTGGCGCTGCGGGCGCTCCCGGCGGCGGGGCGCGGGAACCCACCCGGGCCGCGTGAGTGGATCGTCGAGTTCATCAACAACCCGCTCTCCCGGTTCCTTACCCACCCGATCGTGGCGTCTGTGCAGTTCGTGGCGGGTTTCTACATCATCTACTTCGGCGGGTTCTACGAGGCCCTGGCATCTGAGCACCTGGGCCACATGTTCATGAACGTCCACTTCCTCATCAGCGGCTACCTGTTCTACTGGGTGATCATCGGGGTCGACGCGGCGCCGCGGCACTTCTCGCCGCTCTACAAGCTCATGGTGCTGCTCAGCTCGCTGCCGTTCCACGCTTTCTTCGGCATCATGCTGATGAACTACAAGACCGTGCTCGCCGAGAACTGGTACGACGGGATCGGATTGCCCTGGATCCCGGACCTCCTGCAGAGCCAGCAGGTCGGCGGCGGCGTCGCGTGGGCGGCGGGGGAGATCCCGCTGTTCATCGTCATGTTGGCCCTGGCGTGGCAGTGGTACCAGAGCGACATGCGGGACGCGCGGCGCGGCGAGCGGCAAGCCGAGCGCGACGACGACGCCGAGCTCAAGGCGTACAACGAGATGCTCGGCGAGATGTCCCGCGCCGACCGCAGGGCCTGAGAGGCGACCGGCTCGTCGTCGTCGGGCTCCTCGCTCCACACCCCTCCCGCCCCTCCACAGGGCGGGCACCGCGAGCGGTGCGACCGGGATACGACGACGACGAGGTGGGGCACGCTCTGGAGCACGAGGCCGACGCACGGTCGGTCCGAGTGTGACAGGAGCGAGACCATGAACGAGACCCACACCACCGTCCGCGGAACCGTGATCACCGACCCCACCACCCGCCGGGTCGGAGAGGACTCGGTGTTCTCCTTCCGGGTGGCCAGCAACACCCGCTACCAGGACCGCGACACCGGGGAGTGGAAGACCGGCGGCACCCTGTACTTCTCGGCCAACTGCTGGGGCAGGCTGGCGCAGCGGGCGTCCGGGAGGCTGGTCAAGGGCGACGGCGTGATCGTCCAGGGTCGACTTCTCACCAACGAGTACGAGAAGGACGGCAGGATCCAGCGCGACCTGGAGATGCGGGTCACCGCCCTGGGCCCGGACCTCTCGCGGATGGACGTGACCATGCGCAGGGCCCAACCGGAGGGGCCCGACAGCTCGCCCGACGGGGAGGGGGCGGGGCAGTCGCAGGGCACGGGCGGTGTGGAGGACGTCATGGAGATCGGTTCCCGGGACGCCGACGATGCGCCGGAGGGGCAGGCCGCCGACAGCGGGTTCGCGGAGGCGGTCCGGGTCTGAACCGGCAGGGCCGCGGGCAGCCCTCCGCCGAGCTCACCGAGGCTGCGGGTGGGCACGTAACATGGGGGTCGTGCCCGCGGTCCGGCCGCGGCGATGTGAACTATTTGCGCAGGTGAGAGGGCAGAAGTGGCCGAGTTTATTTACACGATGAAGAAGGTTCGCAAGGCGCACGGGGACAAGGTGATCCTCGACGACGTGACGATGTCCTTCTATCCCGGTGCGAAGATCGGCGTCGTGGGGCCCAACGGCGCGGGTAAGTCCTCGATCCTCAAGATCATGGCCGGTCTCGACCAGCCCTCCAACGGCGAGGCGTTCCTTGACCCCGAGGCCAGCGTCGGCATCCTCATGCAGGAGCCCGTGCTCGACGAGACCAAGACGGTCAAGGAGAACGTCGAGGACGGCCTCGGCGAGACCATGGTGCAGATCCGCCGGTACAACGCGGTGGCCGAGGAGATGGCCACCGACTACACCGACGAGCTCATGGAGGAGATGGGGCGGCTCCAGGAGCAGCTCGACGCGGTGGACGCGTGGGACGTGGACTCCCAGATAGAGCAGGCCATGGACGCACTGCGCTGCCCGCCGGGGGACTCGCCCGTCACCCACCTGTCCGGTGGCGAGATGCGCCGCGTCGCGCTGTGCAAGCTGCTGCTGAGCAAGCCCGACCTGCTCCTGCTCGATGAGCCCACCAACCACCTCGACGCCGAGTCGGTGCTGTGGTTGGAGCAGCACCTGGCCGCCTACCCGGGCGCCGTCCTGGCCGTCACACACGACCGCTACTTCCTCGATCACGTGGCGCAGTGGATCTGTGAGGTCGACCGCGGCAAGCTGCACCCCTACGAGGGCAACTACTCCACCTACCTGGAGAAGAAGGCAGAGCGTCTCGAGGTCCAGGGCAAGAAGGACCAGAAGCTGCAGAAGCGCCTCAAGGCCGAGCTCGAGTGGGTCCGCTCCGGCGCCAAGGCCCGCCAGTCCAAGTCCAAGGCGCGACTGGCCAAGTACGAGGAGATGGCGGCGGAGGCCGAGAAGCACCGCAAGTTGGACTTCGAGGAGATCCAGATCCCCACCCCGCCGCGCCTGGGCAACGTCGTGGTCGAGGCGGACAAGCTGGAGAAGGGCTTCGACGACCGCGTCCTGATCAAGGACCTGTCGTTCACCCTGCCGCGCAACGGCATCGTCGGCGTGATCGGGCCCAACGGTGTGGGTAAGACCACCCTGTTCAAGACGATCGTCGGGCTCGAGGAGCCGGACGCCGGTTCCGTGCGGGTCGGCGACACCGTCAAGCTGAGCTATGTGGACCAGTCCCGCGCGAACATCGACCCCGAGAAGTCGGTGTGGGAGGTCGTCTCCGAGGGCAATGACTTCATCGAGGTCGGCCAGAACGAGATGCCGTCGCGCGCGTACGTGAGCGCCTTCGGCTTCAAGGGCCCGGATCAGCAGAAGAAGGCCGGCGTGCTGTCCGGCGGTGAGCGCAACCGACTGAACCTCGCGCTGACCCTCAAGGTCGGCGGCAACCTGATCCTGCTGGACGAGCCGACTAACGACCTCGACACCGAGACCCTGGGCAGCCTCGAGAACGCCCTCGAGGACTTCCCCGGGTGCGCTGTCGTGATCTCGCACGACCGGTGGTTCCTCGACCGCACCTGTACCCACATTCTCGCGTGGGAGGGCAACGTCGCCGAGGGGCAGTGGTACTGGTTCGAGGGGAACTTCGAGGGCTACGAGGAGAACAAGGTCGAGCGTCTGGGCCCCGACGCCGCCCGCCCGCACCGGGTCACCCACCGCAAGCTGACGCGGGACTGACCCGGATGGGATCGCACGCCGCGCCCGACACGCAGACCCCCGGAGTCGTCCACCGCGTCCACATCCCGCTGCGCATCGCGGACTTCGTGGGGCAACACGTCAACAACGTGCGGTTCCAGGAGTTCTCCCAGGACGCCAGACTGATGTGGTTCCGGGACAAGTTCGGCGTCCCCGGGTCACGGGTGCCGATCTCGCTGGCGCGGTGGATGGAGATCGACTTCCGTCGGGTCGTCGGGTACGGCGCCACGAGCGTGTGGGTGGACGTCGAGGTCCTCCGGGTCGGCCGCACCTCGTTCACCATGAGGACCTCGATCGGCTCGGATTCCACGGGCCCGGAGCCGTGCGCGGTCGTCGACACCGTGTTGGTGGTGACGGCACCGGACGAGACCACGACACTCGAGATCAGTACCGAGGAGCGCGCGGCGCTGCTCGGTGAGCGCGAGGAGGCGAGATGAGTCCCGGAGAGCAGACCCCGGACCGGGGGACGTTCCGCTGCACCCTGCAGGTGCGGTGGGCGGACTTCGACCAGTTCGGACACGTGAACAACGTCAAATACATCGAGTACGCGCAGGAGGCGCGAATCCTGTTCGTCCGCAGCCGGTTCGGCCCGTTCGGGCTCGGCAACCTGCCGCAGGTCGTGCGCCGGGTCGAGATCGACCACCTCCGCCCGGTGTTGCGGGACTCGACGTCGGTGGACGTGGAGATCGAGGTGGAACACGTCGGGACCACCTCGTACCAGATCAGGCAGACGATCTTCGACGCCGCGGGCGAGGTCTGCTGCGCGCTGCGCGTGGTGATGGTCGCCTACGACGCCTCGACCTCTACGGCCGTCGAGATCCCCACCGGGGTGCGTCATGTCCTGGAGGCCGCGCACCAGCGCGCGGCCATCACTGACGAGGGGCCCGCGGAGTGAGCGACCAGCTCGTCTACGAGGCCGGGGGACCCCTCGGTGCCTCCGGTGAGCCGGGAGGCCGCGTGTTCACCGCGGCGATGCCCGTCCGCTGGTCGGATCAGGACCTCTACCACCACGTCAACCACGCGCGGATGATCACGCTCCTCGAGGAGGCCCGGATCCCGTGGCTCTTCGAGGAGGGCATCCCCACCGCCACCCTCACCGCCGGCGCCGTGATGACCGAGCTCACCGTGAAGTACCGCGGCCAGGTCACCCGCGCCGACGGCCCGATCCGGGTGCGCATGTGGTGCGAGAAGGTCGGAGCCGCGATGTTCGTGGCCCGTCACGAGGTCCGTGGGCGCGCCACCCCCGATTCAGCGCCCGCGGCGGTCGACTGCACGGCCACTATCGCCGCGTTCGACCTCGCCACCCAGCGACCGCGCCGGTTCACGCCGGCCGAGCGGGAGCACCTGATGGAGTTCCGCCACGGGG
>NZ_JAALDX010000252.1 GCF_014145095.1 Dietzia sp. SLG310A2-38A2
GCCGGCCGGGCCACCCGGCCTCCCACCGGCCCTGCCACCTCCGGCCCTGTCACCTCCGGCCGTGGCGACCCGATTGCCGGTGGCGGATACGACAGCTTTACGTACGTTGGAGATATGAGCAGCACGAGCGATACCACACGACGCGCCGAGGAGATGACGAACGACAGCGGCGGATTCCCGTCCCAGGAGCAGCGGCCCCCCGGGCTCAGCTCCGAGATGACCCCGGTGCCCGATCACGGAGAACAGACCTACCGCGGATCAGGCAAGCTCCAGGGGATGAAAGCCCTGATCACAGGCGGGGATTCGGGAATCGGGCGGGCCGCGGCCATCGCCTACGCCCGCGAGGGAGCCGACGTGGCGATCTCCTACATGCCGGAGGAGGAGTCCGACGCCCAGGACACCCGGGGTTGGATCGAGGATGCGGGCCGACGGGCGGTACTCCTCCCCTGCGACCTGCGCGACGAGACCCAGTGCCGACAGATGGTCAGGGATGCCGCGGAGCAGCTCGGCGGTCTGGACATCCTCGTCAACAACGCCGGTTACCAGCACGCTCGCGGCGAGGGTCTGGAGACCATCGACAGCGAGAACATGGACCGGGTGTTCAAGACCAATCTGTACGCCACGATCTGGGCGAGCCAGGAGGCACTGGACCACCTCGGACCCGGGTCGTCGATCATCACCACCACGTCGATCCAGGCCTACCAACCGGCCCCGCCGCTGCTCGACTACGCGGCCACCAAGTCGGCCCTGAACAACCTCACCGTCAACCTCGCCTCCGAGCTCGGGTCCCGGGGCATCCGGGTGAACGCGGTCGCCCCCGGCCCCATCTGGACGCCGCTGCAGCCGGCCACGCAGCCCGGCGAGAAGCTGGAGGAGTTCGGTTCGGACACCCCGCTCGGTCGCGCGGGACAGCCCGCGGAATGTGCGGGTGCGTTCGTCTTCCTCGCCTCGCCCGCCGACGCCGGTTACGTCTCGGGCACCGTGCTCGGGGTGACCGGCGGCAAGCCCGTCTTCTAGAGATGGCCGGCTCGACGCGCAGCACCCCCCTCGAGGACTACGCCCTGCTGTCCGACCTGCGTACCGGTGCGCTGGTGTCGCGGGACGGGAGCATCGACTGGCTCTGCCTTCCCAGATTCGACTCCCCCGCTGTGTTCTCGGCCCTGCTCGGCGGCCCGGAGGACGGCCGGTGGTGCCTTTCGGTGGCCGACGGCGAGGTGCTCGATCGCCGATACATCCCGGAGACCTTCGTGCTCGAGACGACCTGGCGGTCGCCGACCGGCACCGCCCGGGTGACCGACTGCCTCCTGCGGAGCGAGTCGCAGGGGGACCTGATCCGCCGGGTCGAATGCCTCGACGGCGAGGTGACCGTCGAGCACGACCTGCGCCTGAGGTTCGACTACGCACGGGCCACGCCGTGGACCCGGGAGATCGCGAGAAACGGGGAGGACCGCGCGCTGCTGGCCCTGGCCGGGCCCGACGGGATCCTGGTGACCGGCCCAATGTTGCACTGGCCGGACGAGGACGACGACGACTCGGCTCCCAGCGACGACACCCACGCCCGCGCCGCCGTACGCGACGACGACCAGTCACAGGAAGGTGGGCGCGCCCGCCGACTCGAGGGGCGGTTCGATGTCCGCGCCGGAGAACGGTTGGACTGGGATCTGACCTGGTTCCCGTCCCACGAGGAGGTCCCCGACCCGCCCGACGCCGACGCGACGATCGCGGCGACCGTCAGCGCCTGGACCGACTGGGCCGCGCAGTTGGAGGTCGAGTGCGATCCCCGGCCGGAGGTGACCCGCTCGCTCCTCGTCCTGCGGGCGTTGACCAATCTGGACACGGGCGCCATCGTGGCCGCGCCGACCACCTCGCTGCCCGAGTACTTCGGCGGCGAGAGGAACTGGGACTACCGCTACACCTGGCTCCGCGACGCCGCCTTCACCATCGAGGTCGTGGTGGCGCACGGTCTCACCGAGGGTGCCGCGCTCTGGCGCGACTGGCTCCTGCGTGCGGTCGCCGGTGACGTCGACGACGTCAAGATCATGTACGGCCTGGGTGGGGAACGCCAGCTGATCGAGATGGAACTGGACCACCTCGACGGTTACGAGGGCTCCCGGCCGGTGCGGATCGGCAACGGAGCGGCAGACCAGTACCAGGCCGACGTCGTGGGGGAGGTCATGATCGCCCTGCACGACCTGCGCGAGGCCGGCGTCCACGAGGACGAGTACACCTGGGGCCTGCAGAAGGGACTCCTGCGCTACGCGGAGAAGCACTTCGACCGCGAGGACCACGGGATCTGGGAGATGCGCGGATCCCCCCACCACTTCACCCACGGGCGGGCCATGATGTGGGCCGCATTCGACCGGGGCGTCCGCGCGGTCGAGCAACACGGTCTCGACGGGCCCGTGGAACGGTGGCGCGAGCTCCGATCCCGCCTGGCCGAGGAGATCGACGAGCACGGGTTCGACGAAGAGCTGGGCAGCTTCACCCAGACCTACGACAACTCCGAGGTGGACGCCTCACTCCTGCAGTTGCCCCACACCGGATTCCTGGACTACGACGATCCCCGGATGCTCGGCACGGTGGCATGCATCGAACGTGACCTCGTGACCGAGGAGGGGTTCGTCCACAGGTACCGGGTGGACAGCGGGATCGACGGTCTGGAGGGCGGCGAGTACCCGTTCGTCCTGTGCACCTTCTGGCTGGTCGAGCAGTACGCCGGGAGCGGCCGCATCGACGAGGCCCGGACCCTCATGGAGACCATGGTCTCCCGGGGCAGCGATCTGGGTCTGTTCTCCGAGGAGTTCGATCCCGCATCCGGCCGCCTGGCGGGGAACTTCCCCCAGGCGTTCAGTCACATCGGGTTGATACGGGCGGCCGACGCCCTTCAGGCGGCCCGGAGGGGACGACAGGAAGGCGAACGATGACCACCTACGGATTCCACGCCTCGCACGAGCAGATCTCCCCGGGCAGGTTGCTGCGGGACGTGCAGCAGGCCGAACGCGCGGGCTTCCGGATCGCGATGTGCTCCGACCACTTCTCACCCTGGTCGACGCGCCAGGGCCACTCGGGCTTCGCCTGGTCGTGGTTGGGCGCCGCGCTCGCCACCACCGAGATGACGTTCGGTACCGTCTGCGCGCCCGGCCAGCGCTACCACCCCGCCGTCGTCGCCCAGTCGTCCGCAACGCTGGCGGAGATGTTCCCCGACCGTTTCTGGGTGGCCCTCGGCAGCGGCCAGAACATGAACGAGCACATCACCGGCGACAAGTGGCCCGACAAATCCACCCGGCAGGCCCGCCTGGAGGAGAGCGTCGACATCATCCGCCGCCTCCACCGCGGCGAGGAGGTCACCCACCACGGACTCGTCGACGTCGAGAGTGCGCGGGTCTACTCGCTCCCGGAGACACCACCTCGGATCATGGGCCCCGCGCTCACCCCGGAGACCGCCGCGAGGGCGGCGCACTGGGCCGACGGACTCATCACGATCAATGACGACCCCGACTCGGTCCGGCAGATCATCCGGTCCTACCGGACGGCCGGGGGCCGGGGAACTCTCGCCCTCCAGGTCCACGTGGCCATCGAGGACACCATGAGCCGCGCCCGTGAGGTCGCACGGGATCAGTGGCAGAACCATGCCGTGGACCCGCCGGTCGCCTACGACCTGCCCACCCCCGAGGAGTTCGACCTGGTCGCCCGGTACATCCCGGACGAGAAGATCGAGGAGACCGTGATCGTCACCGACTCGGTCGATCACCTGGTCGGTCGGCTCCGCGAGTTCGAGCAACTGGGGTTCGACGAGATCTACCTGCACCACGTCTCCCAGGACCAGGCCGGGTTCCTCGAGTTGGCCGAGCAGGAACTGCTCCCGGCGCTCGCCCGCGGTTGACCTCTGGAACAGAAGACGTAACGTCGCCGGTATGGCCACTGAGATGTTGCACACGTACATGCAGGACCACCACGCCGGCGCGGCCGCCGGCGTGGACCTTTTCCGGCGGGTGGCCGAGGACCACGAGGATCCCGAGATCCGCGAGGTCGTCTCCCGCATCGGTGACGAGACGGTGGATGACCTCCACAGTCTTGAGGAACTCATGACCCTGGCGGGGACGTCCCCGTCGGCGCTCAAGGACCTCCCGGCCCGGGCCGCGGAGAAGCTCGGTCAGCTCAAGCCCAATCAGCGGTTCGCCCAGAGGTCGCCGCTCAGTGATCTTCTCGAGCTGGAGGCACTGACCATCGCGGTGCGGGGCAAGGAGCTGGGGTTCAGGGCCATGCTCGAGATCGGCGACCCGCGTCTCCCCCGGCCCACCCTGGAGGCGCTGGTGGAGCGAGCGGTCGAGCATGGCAGGAAGCTCGAAAAACTTCGCCTGACGTGCACGGACGCGCTCCGCGAGAGCTGAATCCCGCGGGACCCGGCGCGGTGCGCGGACCCGTGACGCGGCGAGTCGGCCCCCGCCGCGCGGGGGCCGACTCGTGTTTCTCGAGGACACCGGCCCGAGGCCGGGCCGTGCTCTCGCTGTGGTGCTCGGCGGTCAGACCAGTTCGGCGGAGCCGACGAGGCCCGCGGCGCCGTTGACGGCCGTGCGGATCACGCCGACGACCTCACCGAGGAAGTCTGTGCCGGCGTCGACGACACCGGAGCCGGTCGTGAAGGCGGTCGAACCGAGCTGGAGGAGGCCGAGGCCCTGATCGATGCTGCCCATGATGTGAGTCCTTTCGTCGTGTGACGACGGCGGGCCCGTCGCCATCCGGGCTCGTCATCCGGATGGGTTCGGAATCATCCGGACCGAGGGGCCGGCACCCACCGAGGGAGTGAGGGCTCCGCTCGATGTTGCCGACACATACACCGTAACAAAGCTGTGGCACAAGTCCACCGCACCGTGAGGTCGCCCGCCTGTGGCTCGGTGCCCGGGCACCGCACGCGGTCCGGCGGATCGCTCCGGCCTGTCGGGCGTACCGTCGGGGGATGAGGTTCTCGCAGGTCGACGTCTTCTCCCACGTCCCGTTCCGCGGCAATCCCCTCGCCGTGGTCCACGACGCGGGCGGACTGTCCGAGTCGGAGATGGCGGCCATCGCCAGGTGGACCAACCTGTCCGAGACGGCGTTCCTCCTCGAGCCCACCTCTGCCGAGGCCGACTACCGGGTCCGGATCTTCACCCCCGAGACCGAGCTGCCGTTCGCCGGTCACCCCACGCTTGGTGCCTGCGCGGCGTGGCACTCGGCGGGTGGGCGGCCCCGGGTGGCCGGCAGGGTCGTGCAGGAATGCGGGATCGGACCGGTCATCGTGCGCGACGAAGGGGGCGGCGACTGGTCGTTCGCCGCACCGGAGCTGATCAGGTCAGGTCCCCTCGAGGAGCCGGAGGTGGAGCGACTGGCGTCGGGGCTGGGGCTGCGCCGCGAGGACGTGGTGGACCACTCCTGGGTGGACAACGGCCCCGGCTCCTGCGCGCTGCTCCTGCGCGACGCCGAGGCCGTCCTCGCCGTCAAGCCCGACGTGCAGGCCCTGGACGGGGACCGGGTCGGGGTCGTCGGCCGCTACCCGACGGACCGGGAGGGCCCGGTCGAGGTGGAGGTCCGCTTCTTCCCCGTCTCCGCCGGGATACTCGAAGACCCGGTGACCGGCAGCTTCCATGCGGGACTGGCGGTCTGGCTCACCGGCAACGGCACGCTGCCCCGGCGATACACCGCCCGTCAGGGCACCGTGCTCGGGCGTGAGGGGCGTGTGGGGATCGCCGCCGGAGGTGACGACGCCCCCGGCACCGGCATCTGGGTGACCGGTCATGTCGCGCACCTGGTGGCCGGGGAGATCCGGGCGGGATGACCGGAGCGCAGCAGCCCGCCCGCAGGGGGCGGCACCGTTCAGCGCATCTCCCCCGCGCCCACGTACGGGTTGAGGCTGGCGGTGGGCCTGCCCTCGGCGAATCGGGAGAGGCGGCAGTCCGCCGGGTCGACACCCGACATCGTCGTCGTCCCGTCGAGGAGCAACTCCGCGACCAGCCGACCGACCGCAGGCGCCATCTTGAACCCGTGCCCGGAGAAGCCGACCGCCAGGAACAGCCCGTCGAGCGGTGAG
>NZ_JAALDX010000253.1 GCF_014145095.1 Dietzia sp. SLG310A2-38A2
CCCCCGCCTGTGCAGGTCAGCGCCGCGCCCGCCGCGGCCGCCGCCGCCCCGATCGAGCCCCGCGCGGAGAAGAAGAAGATGTCTCCCGGCGCCAAGCTCGGACTGATCGGCGTGGGCATGGCGCTGCTGCTCCTGCTCACGGCCGTCGCGCCCGGTGACATCCCGCGTCACATCACGGTGTTCGTCCTGGCGATCGTGATCGGGTACTACGTGATCGGCAACGTCCACCACGCGCTGCACACGCCGCTCATGTCGGTGACCAACGCGATCTCCGGCGTGATCGTCGTGGGCGCGCTGCTCCAGATCGGGATCGACAACACCGCCGGCCTGGTCCTGGCCACCATCGCGATCCTCGTCGCGTCCATCAACGTCTTCGGCGGCTTCGCCGTGACGCGCCGCATGCTCGGCATGTTCTCGAAGGGAGCCTGAGGAGATGTCACTCGTGACCGCCGCCAACGCGGCCTACCTCGTCGCCGCGCTGCTGTTCATCATGTCCCTGGCCGGCCTGTCCAAGCACGAGACCGCCCGCCGGGGCCTGAGCTTCGGCATCGCCGGCATGGCGCTGGCGCTTCTGGCCACCGTCGCGCTGGTGATCGACCACCAGCCCGCCACCATCGGGATCGTCCTCATGGTGGTGGCGGTGCTCATCGGCGCGACCCTGGGGCTGCTGCGCGCCCGCCGGGTGCAGATGACCGAGATGCCCGAGCTGATCGCCCTGCTGCACTCCTTCGTGGGTCTGGCCGCCGTGCTGGTGGGTTGGAACGGCTACCTCGAGCCCGAGCTGCACGGTGAGCTCACCGGTTCGCTGCTGGACATCCACCACGCGGAGGTGTTCATCGGCGTGTTCATCGGCGCCATCACCTTCACCGGGTCGATCGTGGCCTACCTCAAGCTCTCGGGGAAGATGAAGTCCGCGCCGCTGGTGCTGCCGGGCAAGAACCTCATCAACGCCGGGATCCTGGTGGCGTTCATCGCGCTCACCACGGCGTTCGTCATCACCCCGGCGCTGTGGATGCTCGCCGTCGTCACGGTCCTGGCCCTGGCCCTGGGGTGGCACCTCGTGGCGAGCATCGGCGGCGGCGACATGCCCGTCGTGGTCTCGATGCTCAACTCCTACTCCGGGTGGGCCGCCGCCGCGACGGGCTTCCTGCTCGGCAACGACCTGCTCATCGTGACCGGCGCGCTGGTCGGCTCCTCGGGTGCCTACCTGTCCTACATCATGTGCAAGGCCATGAACCGCTCGTTCATCTCCGTCATCCTGGGTGGCTTCGGCATCGAGGCCGCCTCGGGCGAGGGCAAGGACCACGGCGAGCACCGTGAAATCGACGTCGAGTCGGCGGCCGAGCTGCTCGCAGGCGCCTCCAAGGTGATCATCGCCCCCGGCTACGGCATGGCCGTCGCGCAGGCGCAGTACCCCGTCGCCGATCTCACCCGCACCCTGCGCGAGCGGGGCGTGGACGTGCGCTTCGCCGTACACCCCGTCGCCGGTCGCCTGCCCGGGCACATGAACGTGCTGCTGGCCGAGGCCAAGGTGCCCTACGACATCGTGTTCGAGCTCGACGAGATCAACGACGACTTCTCGGACACCGACGTGGTCCTGGTGATCGGCGCCAACGACACCGTCAACCCGGACGCCGCCGAGGACCCGGGCAGCCCGATCGCGGGGATGCCCGTGCTCCACGTGTGGGACGCCACCGACGTGATCGTGTTCAAGCGATCCATGGCCGCCGGGTACGCCGGTGTGCAGAACCCGCTGTTCTTCCGCGACAACACCCAGATGCTGTTCGGTGACGCCAAGGACCGTGTCGACGACATCCTGGGCGCGCTCAAGGAGCAGCCGGTCGGGGCGGGTCGGTAGAGCCGGCCAAAGAACCCGGTACGACGACGAGGAGGCGGTCCCACCCGGGACCGCCTCCTCGTCGCTGTTCGGGCTGACCGGTCGATCGGGCTGACTAGGTCGAGGACGTGGACGGTGACGCGGTGGCCGCCTCCGCATCCTCGTTCTCACCGACAACGTTCTCACCGACAACGTTCTCGCCGACGACCACGGCGTCGGTTCCGAGCCCGTCGCCCTCGAGCGCGTCCTGGAAGTACGCCATCTCGCGGTGATAGGCCTTGTCCAGGCCCTCCCGCTCGTCCTCCTCGGTGACCCGCAGGCCCATCGTCTTGTCCAGGACGAAGGCGATGAGCAGCGTGACGGTGAAGGAGTACGCGAGCACCGCCGCCGTGGCCAGGGCCTGGGCCCCGAGCTGCCCGAACCCGCCGCCGAACAGCAGGCCGGCCTCACCGGCGGGGGAGGCGGGATCGGCGATCACACCGATGAGCAGGGTGCCGATGATGCCCGCGACCATGTGCAGCCCGGCCACATCGAGGGAGTCGTCGTAGCCGAGGCGGTACTTCAGGCCCACCGCGTAGTGGCAGACGACGCCGCAGATCAGGCCGATCGCGATGGCGCCGAGTGGGCTGACCGCGGCGGCTGCCGGGGTGATGCCCACCAGACCGGCCACGAGCCCGGAGGCCACGCCGAGTGTCGTGGGGTGCTTGGCGCGGACCTGCTCGGTGATCATCCAGGCCAGGGCGCCACACAGGCCGGCGACCACGGTGTTGAGCGCGGCCACTGCGGCCGTGTTCCCCGCGGCGACGGCGGAGCCGGCGTTGAAGCCGATCCAGCCGGCGAACAGCATGCCGGCGCCGAGGAACGTCAGGGGAACGCTGTGCGGTCTGCTGATCGTGGGGAAACCGGCACGGCGTCCGAGCACGAGCACCAGGGCGAGCGTCGCGACACCGGCGTTGATGTGGATGGCGGTACCGCCCGCGAGATCGATGGCCCCCAGGTTGTTGGCGATCCAGCCACCGGTGACCGAACCGTCGTCGGAGTCGAACGCGAACACCCAGTGGGCCACGGGGAAGAACACCAGCACCGGCCACACGATCGCGAAGACCAGCCAGGTGGAGAAGCGCATCCGGTCCGCCACGCCGCCGGCCACGAGGGCGACGGTGATCCCCGCGAACAGCAGGAGGAACCCGGCGAACAGGGCGGGCGGCAGGCCCGGGGTCTCGGGCTCGGCCATGATGCCCCTCAGGCCCAGGTACTCGAGCGGGTCGCCGAGCAGGCCGACGCCCCCGACCGAGTCGCCGAAGGTCAGTGAGTAGCCGATCAGGACCCACAGCACGGCCATCACGGCGACCGCGCCGATCGTCATCATCATCATGTTGAGCGTGCTGCGGATGCTGACCATGCCGCCGTAGAACAGGGCCAGGCCGGGGACCATGAAGGCCACCGCGACCATGGCCGCGAGCACCCAGGCGGTGTCGGCCGCCGCTATGGCTACGTCCATGTTTCTCTCTTCTCTCTGAGGCCACTCCCGAGCGGGGCGACGTGGGGACCGTGCGTTTCACAGTGTGATCCTGTGTTGCTTAAGGGCAGGTACCGCGACCGTTGCCATTCGGTTACCGCGCAGGAGTCGAATCGCGTCCCGTCCCGGATGGGGTACGACAGGCTCAGTGGGACAGGTCCTTTCAGTGTCCGAAAGCCGTAACGCCGCGGTAACCAACCACCGGTTTAGTCACAGTACATTTTGATCACCACGCAGAAACCCTCGGATCAGGAGACGTCATGACAGTCACCGCAGACCCCTCCGTCGGGGTCGCCGACCGTGCGAACGGCGCGAGCAGACAGTCGTCGATCCCGACGCTCGACGCCGCCCGGGCGCCGGAGAGCGCCCCCGGCACCCTCGCCCGGATGGTCGCGGACTCCGGGACGCGATTCGTCCTGGCCGTGTTCACCAACCTCCGGGGCAAGCCGTGCGCCAAGCTCGTCCCGGCCTCGGCGGTCGACCAACTGGAGGCCGGGGAGCTGGGATTCGCCGGATACGCCGCCGACGCCATCGGCCAGGAGCCCAGGGACCCCGACCTCGTCGTCGTCCCCGACCCCCGTTCCTTCACCACCCTCGACTTCATCAAACCGGGACTCGCCCTGGTGCACTGCGACCCGTGGGTGAGCGGGGAGCCGTGGCGCTTCGCGCCGCGCGTCATCCTGGGACGGATGCTCGCCGACGCGGCCGCCGACGGTCTCGAGCTCAAGGTGGGCGCGGAGGTCGAGTACTTCCTGGTCCGGAAGAACGCCGACGGTTCGCTGTGCACCGCCGATCCCAAGGACGACGAGTCCCACCCGTGTTACGACGCCCGGGGCGTGACCCGCATGTTCGACCACCTCGCCGGGGTCTCGGACGCGATGAACGTGCTCGGCTGGGCCAACTACGCCAACGACCACGAGGACGGCAACGGGCAGTTCGAGCAGAACTTCGCCTACGACGAGGCGATGATCACGGCCGACAGGGTCATGACGCTGCGCTACATCATTTCCATGCTGGCCGAACAGCGGGACATGATCGCCACCTTCATGCCCAAGCCGTTCTCCGACCGCACCGGGTCGGGCATGCACCTGCACATGTCCCTGTGGCGCGACGGAGACCCGGTGTTCCCCGCCGTCGGCGCCGACCGGTACGGACTGGGGCTCTCGCCCACGGCGTACTCGTTCATCGCCGGCGTCCTCACCCACGCCGCCGGCATGCACGCGGTCCTGTGCCCCACCATCAACTCCTACAAACGTATAGGAGCGCGCACGACCGCGTCGGGGGCCACGTGGTCGCCCACCGACGCGACCTACCGCGGCAACGACCGCACGCACTACCTGCGCGTCCCCGACGGCAATCGCGTGGAGCTCCGCGGCGGCGACGGCTCGGCGAACCCCTACCTGGCCGTGGCGGTGCAACTGGCCGCAGGCCTCGACGGCGTGCGGCGGGATCTCGACCCCGGCGTGCCGGCCACGGTC
>NZ_JAALDX010000254.1 GCF_014145095.1 Dietzia sp. SLG310A2-38A2
GGATGTGGCGGATGTGGCGGCGGATGCGGCACCCGCGGACACGCGGGGTCCGGACGGGTCGGGCGCCGACGTGGGAGACTCGGACCGTGCGGTCGGCGATGGCGGAACGAGCGACTCGAGGTGAACCATGGACATGAACGATGAGGGGCGCGAGCTCCTGCTCATCTGCGGGATGTCCGGGGCGGGCAAGGGCACGGCGTCGAAGGTGCTCGAGGAGTTCGGCTGGTACGTCGTCGACAACCTCCCGCTCAGGTTCATCGGGGAGGTGGTGGATCGCCTCGGCGAGACGGAGGACGAGCCCAGGAGGTTCGCGATCGTGGCGGACGTCCGCAGCCTGGGTTTCGACGAGCACATCGGCGAACTCCTCGGGCGCTTCGACGGCCGCCCGGAGGCGAGGATCCTCTTCCTGGACGCGTCCGACGAGGCCCTGGTCAAGCGCTTCAACAACGTGAGGCGATCCCATCCGCTGCAATCGGGCGACGGGCTGATAGACGGGATCCAACGGGAGCGGAAGGTGCTGGAGGGGATCCGCGGCCGCGCCGACGTCGTGGTCGACACCACCGCCCTGAGCGTCCACGACCTCCGGCACCGGCTCGAGAAGCCGTTCGGCGACCTGGGGTTCGACTTCCACCTCACGGTCGAGTCCTTCGGCTTCAAGTACGGCGTGCCGGTCGACGTGGACATGCTGCTGGACATGCGGTTCCTGCCCAATCCGCACTGGATCCCCGAACTACAGGCGCACACCGGCCGCGAGAAGCCCGTCCAGGACTACGTCCTGGCGGACCAGTCGATCGAGGAGTACCTCCGCGCCGCGGTGTCGATGATCGGTCTGGCGATGACCGGGTACCGGCGGGAGGGCAAGCGGTACATGACCATCGCCGTCGGATGCACCGGTGGCAAGCACCGGAGCGTCGCGATCTCCGAATCACTGGCCGGACGACTGGCCGGTCTCGATTCCGTCGACGTCCACGTCCGCCATCGTGACCTCGGACGAGAGTGATCGCATGACCGGCCAGACCACGGTCGGTGGATCCGACCGGATGGGGTCACTCGTCGCCCTCGGCGGAGGCCACGGGTTGTCCGCCACCCTGCGTGCCGGGCGGATGGTGGCGGACCACGTGACCGCGGTGGTGACCGTGGCGGACGATGGTGGCTCCTCCGGTCGTCTCCGCCGCGAGCTGGACATCCTGCCACCCGGCGACCTCCGGATGGCGCTCTGTGCGCTCGCGGCCGACGACGACGAACACGAACGGCTGACCAGCCTGTTCCAGCACCGCTACGGCGGAACCGGGGCGCTGGCGGGCCACGCCGTGGGCAACCTCGTCTTCGCGGGATTCTGGGAGCTGCTCGGCGACCCCGTCAAGGCGCTCGACGCCGTCGGGTCGATGCTCGGGGTGACCGGGCGCGTGCTGCCCATGTCCCCGGTCGCCCTGGACATCGCCGCTGAGGTCGTCGGGCTGGAATCCGACCCCCGGGTGGTGCGCACGATCATCGGCCAGGTCGCGGTGGCCACCACACCCGGCAGTGTGCGTCGGGTACGCCTCATCCCCGCGGACCCGCCCGTGGCGGACGGCGTGGTGGAGGCGATCGAGGCCGCGGACATGGTGGTCCTCGGACCGGGGTCGTGGTTCACGAGTGTCATCCCGAACGTACTGGTGCCGGAGATCGCGTCCGCTCTGGCCTGCACGTCCGCGACCAGGGCGCTCGTCCTCAACCTGGCGCCGCAGCACGGGGAGACCGCCGGGTTCTCCGCCGAGCAGCACCTCCACGTGTTGCGCCAGCACGCGCCCGACGTCGACGTCGACGTGGTCCTGGTGGACCCGCGGATGCCGCTCAGCGGGACCGAACGCGAGCACCTCGACCGTGCCGCGGCCGGTCTCGGGGCGCGGGTCATGGTGGCGGACATCGCCAGAACGGCACCGGATGGGACGATGAGACCCGTGCATGACCCTGCTCTGCTCGCCGGGGCGCTCGCCGCCTCGGTGACAGCGGGGGCCGATGAATGACCGGAGAACGAAGGAGCAGGGCGTGTCACTGACCGCACAGGTCAAGTCCGAACTGGTGAGGGTCCCGGTGGGTAACTCCGAGACCAGGAAGGCGGAGATCGCCTCACTCCTACGGTTCGCGGGCACCCTCCAGGTCCTCTCGGGCCGCCTCGTGATCGAGGCCGAGGTCGATTCGGGCGAGATCGCCGATCGACTGTCCGGTGAACTCGACTCGCTGTTCTCGGTGCCCTGCGAGATCCACCCGATCGGGGGATCCGGGGGGAAGCCTGCTCGAAAGTTCGTACTGCGGGTGATCGACCGGGGTGCGGACCTGACCCGCCAGCTCGGCCTTGTCGACAGCGCCGGGCGCACGGTCCGGGGACTGCCCGCCGCGGTGGTCGGCGGGTCCGTCGCGGCCGCGGAGGCGTCG
>NZ_JAALDX010000255.1 GCF_014145095.1 Dietzia sp. SLG310A2-38A2
TGGGGGCCCGCCGCGCCGACCGCCTCGACGACCTCGTGGGCCGGATCCGGGAGGCCGGGGGACAGGCCACCGCACGGCCGGTCGACGTGACCCGCGCGGACTCGGTCGCCCAGTTCGTGGCCGCCGCCGGTGAGGCGTACGGTGCCCCGGAGATCCTGGTCTCCAGCGCGGGCACGCTGAAGATGGCCCGCGTGTGGGAGATGGACCCGGATGACTTCGCCTCCCAGATCGACATCCACCTGCTCGCCGTGCAGCGGTTGCTCCACGCCGTGGTCCCCGGGATGGTCGATCGCCGTCGGGGCGACGTGGTGCTGATCGGCTCCGACGTCGCCTACACCGCCCGACCCCGATCCGGCGCGTACGTCGCTGCCAAGGCCGGCCTGGAGACGATGGCCCACCAGGCCCGCAAGGAGCTCGAGGGCACGGGGATCCGCCTCGGCGTGGTCCGTCCGGGCCCGGTGATGACCGAGATGGGCACCGAGTTCGACCCGGAGACCGCGGAGTCGGTCATCAACGACTGGGTCAAACACGGCTTCGGCCGTCACCCGCGCATGTGTAAACCGGCCGACCTCGCCCGGGGGGTCGCCGCCATGGTGTCGATGCCCCGTGGCGCCCAGATCACCGAGCTGGAGATCCAGCCGGAGGCCCCAATCGAGGAGGACTACTCGTGACCAGTACCGACAGCTCCACCGACAAGCCCACCGACGTCTCCACCCTCACCGAGCCGCAGCGGGTCTCCGGCGGCGAGGGCGAGCTCGGCCACATGGACGAACTCCGTACCGACCCGATCGGCCTGTTCTGGCGGGTCCGTGAGGAATGTGGCGACCTCGGCGTGTTCAAGATCGTCGACCGCGACATCTGCCTGGCCTCCGGAGCGGCCGCCAACGAGGCCTTCTTCCGTGCGCCGGACGAGTCGTTGGACCAGGCTGCCGCCTACCCGTTCATGACGCCGGTGTTCGGTGAGGGCGTCGTGTTCGACGCCAGTCCCGAGCGCCGCTCGGAGATGCTGCACAACACGGCGCTGCGCGGCGACCACATGCGTCAGCACGCCGTGACCATCCCCCGCGAGGTCCAGCGCATGGTGGCCGAGTGGGGCGACGAGGGGGAGATCGACCTCCTGGAGTGGTTCTCCGAGCTCACCATCTACACCTCCTCGGCATGCCTGATCGGGCCGAAGTTCCGCGAGCAGCTCGACTCGCGCTTCGCGCACCTCTACCACGATCTGGAGCAGGGCACCGACCCCCACGCGTACATCGACGCCTACGCCGACATCCCGGCGTTCCGTACGCGCGACGCGGCGCGGGCCGGTCTGGTCGAGCTCGTCTCCGCGATCATGGACGACCGGGTTGCCAACCCGCCGACCGACAAGGCGGACCGGGACCTGCTCGACGTGTTGATCTCGGTCAAGGAGGACGACGGCACGAACAAGTTCAGTCCGGACGAGGTCACCGGCATCTTCATCTCCATGATGTTCGCCGGGCACCACACCACCTCCGGCACGAGCGCGTGGATGCTCATCGAGTTGCTCAAGCACCCCGAGTACCTGGCCCAGGTCGTCGCCGAGCTCGACGAGGTCTACTCCGACGGGGCCGAGTACAGCTTTGGGGCGCTGCGTCAGATGCCCAAGGTGGAGAACGCCCTCAAGGAGACGCTGCGTCTGCACCCGCCGCTCATCATCCTCATGCGGGTGGCGCAGGAGGACGTGCAGATCGGCGACCACGTCGTCCGCGCCGGGCAGACCGTCGCGGCGTCCCCGGCGGTCTCTAACCGGCTCCCCGAGGACTTCCCGGATGCCGACTCGTTCGACCCGGAACGCTACGCCGAGCCGCGCCAGGAGGACATCGTCAACCGGTGGACCTGGATCCCCTTCGGCGCCGGTCGGCACCGCTGCGTGGGCGCGGCGTTCGCCCAGCTGCAGATCAAGGCGATCTTCTCGATCCTGCTGCGGGAGTTCGAGTTCGAGCTCGCGCAACCACCCGAGAGCTACCACAACGACCACTCCAAGATGGTGGTCCAGTTGGCCCAGCCGTGCACCGTCCGCTATCGGAGGAGGAAGCGCTGATGAACGAGGTCGAGCCGATGCGCGTGGAGGTCGACTTCGACCTGTGCCAGGGACACGCGGAGTGCCAGGCCGAGGCCCCCGACTGGTTCACGGTCGGCAAGGGCTCCGAGGCCAAGGTCCGTGCCAAGCGCGGTGAGATCCCCGCCGATCAGCTCGCGGCCGTCAAGGACGCCGTCAAGTACTGCCCGACGCAGGCACTCAGCCTGGTCGAGGACGACAGAACCACCAGGAGTGAGTGACGTGACCCGATACGACCGTGCCGAGATCGCCGAGTTCGTGCAGCGCTGGATCGAGGCCAATGCCGAGTGCGAGCGCAACAAGGACTGGACGCCGCTGGCCGACTTCTACGCCGAGGACGCCACCTACGGCTGGAACTACGGCACCAAGGACGACTTCATGGCCGTGGGCCGCGACGAGATCCGCGACATCGCGCTGGGTCAGGAGATGGCCGGGCTCGACGGCTGGGAGTACCCCTACATCCGGACCATCATCGATCCCGAGACCGGCGATGTGCTGTGTCTGTGGAAGCAGATCGCCCGCGACACCGTCGACCCGAAGACCGGGAAGCCGTACGAGGTCCACGGGCTCGGCGGATCGTGGTTCCTCTACAACGGGGACAAGCAGTGGAAGTGGCACCGCGACTTCTTCGACTTCGGCAACGTGGTGGACCTGTTCATGCGCATGTACGAGGCCGATGCGCTCACCGACTCGATGAAGGCGCGGTTCGAGGCGGCCGGTGACAAGCCGGCCGGGTGGTACCGCATCGAGGACAGTCCGGCCCCGTTGTGGCCGGTATCCGCCCCGGACGAGGTCTGAGTCCGGTGGCCACGCGCGACCGGATCGTCAACCGCGACCCCCTGGAGTCCCTCGACCACGCGAGGCTCGCACGGCTGCTCCCCGACCTGCTGCTGATCGGACAGCTCATCGACCGGGCGGGGATGCCGGCCCTCCTCGGCGAGTTCGGCGTGGACGGGATGCGCGACGTGGCGATCGAGGAGTGGCAGGCCGCGAGCCCGCACTACACCCGGCGCATGAAGGAGGCGTTGTCGATCACGGGTGACGGCGTCGCGGAGATCTTCAAGGGCTTCCAGCTGGACGTCGGTGCGCCGCCGGAGTTCATGGATTTCCGGTACCGGGTGACCGACCACGACCACGGCGAGTTCTGGCTGGACCACTGCGGTGCGCTGATGGACGTCGAACCGATGGGGGACCGGCTCGTCACCACGATGTGTCACGACATCGAGGACCCCACCTTCCCCGCCACCGCGCTGGCCACCAACCCCCGGGCCGTCGTGGAGCCGATCCACCGTCCGCCGCGCAGCCCGGAGGGTCGGACGCCGCACTGCCACTGGACCGTGCGGATAGAACCGGACGCGGAACCGGCGGCATGGCCCGAGCCGGCGGTCGAGTCGGGGAGCAGCCGGTTGATCGACTTCTCCTTCGACCCGCCGTCTCCGCAGGACACCACCGGCGAGGGGGCGCGGGACGACTACGCGGGCCCCCTGCTGACGGACCTGAGCTTCCCGGAGTTCACCTCGGCCGCGCTCGTGCGCATGACCCGCGAGGTGTACCTGCAGATGCACCTGTTGGCGGTGGGCTTCCACCAGTCGGTCCGGCGCCGGTCGGACGCCGAGACCGCGGACCGGTTGCTCGCCTATCAGGCGACCGGGATCGCGGGCGTCGCCGCGGGGCGTATCCGCGACGTCCTCGGAGTCGCAGGGGACGCGCACGGGCTGGCCGCCGTGCTCGACCTCCATCCGTTGGCCGGGCCGACCGCCTACACGGGGTATTCCTCGTCGGTCTCCGAGGACGGCGAGAGCCTCACCGTCACCTGGGACACCGCGGCGGACGCGTTCGCCGACGACACCTGGATGCCCCTGCTCGCCCGGGACGGGCTGCGCCCCCTCGCCGCGGCGGCACAGGCCGTGGACCCGCACTGGACCGTGGAACGCGTGCCCTCGGACGGCTCCCGGGTCGCGGCCGTGTTGCGGCTGGGGGACGAACCCGCGAAGGAGTCCGACGAGGTCGCCGTCACCCGGATCAGCACCGGTGCGGCGTTCGACTTCGGACCCACCCGCACGCCGTTGCCCATCACCCCGGTCTGAGACCGGCCGCTCGCCCGAGTCAACACACCCGACCCCCGTCACGGAGGACACCACATGGCACACAACCTGGCAGACCTCTTCGAACACGCCGTGGACGCCTACGGCGCCGACCGACTGGCGGTGGTGGAGGACGAACGCCGTCTCACCTACGCCGACCTCGAGGCCGAGGCCAACCGGTGGGCCTCGGCCCTCTCCTCGCTGGGGGTGGGGGCCGGCGACCACGTCGGGGTGCACCTGCGTAACGGGGTGGACTGTCTGGCGCTGATCCTCGGTGTCCTCAAGTTGCGGGCGGTGACGATCAGCATCAACTACCGCTACTCGGGCCCCGAACTGCGTTACCTCTACGACTACTCCGACACCAGCGTGCTGGTGTTCCACCGCGAGTTCGGCGCCGCGGTGACCGAGGCGGTCAGCGGGCTCGACGCGATCCGCCACACCATCGTGGTGGAGGACGGCTCGGGCGTCGAGACCCTCCCGGCCGGTGCCCTCCGCGCCCGCGAGACGCTCGACGCGGCCTCGACCGAGCGTCCCGGTCTGGAGCGCAGCGGCGACGATCTCTACCTGGTGTTCACCGGTGGCACCACCGGCAAACCGAAGGGCGTGATGTGGCGCCAGGAGGACCTGTGGCGCAGCCTCGGCGGCGGCGCGGACTACCACACGGGCGAGCCTGTGCCCGACGAGTACCACCAGTCCAGGGCGGGCCTCGGCGGCGACCCCATGCGCTACCTCATCCTGCTCCCGCTCATCCACACCTCGGGCATCATGCCCAGCTTCACCGGCCTGTTCGCCGGAGGCACCATGCACTATCTCCCGCATTTCCGGGCGGCGGACGTCCTGGAGGAGATCGAGAGCGAGAAGATCCAGGTCGCGGTGGTGGCCGGTGACGCGATGGTCCGGCCGCTCGTGGACCAGATGCGACGGACCGAACCCGACACGTCGAGCATGTTCATGATCTCCTCGGGAGCGGCCCTGTTCTCGCCCTCGGTCAAGGCGGACCTGCTCGGGCTGCGCCCCGACCTGATGATCATGGACGCGTTCGGCTCGTCCGAGGGCGGCTTCGGCGGCCTGGGCGTGGTCACCAAGGCCGATCTCGACGACGGGTCGCTCTTCGCCGACCACGGCCCACGGATCCCGAGGGGGACCACCCTGCAGCTCGTCGACGACTTCGACGAACCGCTGCCCGACGACTCGCAGGAGATCGGCTGGATCGTCAAGAGCGGATATCAGCCCGCCGGCTACTACAAGGACGAGGCCAAGACCGCCGAGACCTTCCGTGAGATCGCCGGGAGCCGCCGGGTGTTCACCGGCGACCGCGGACGGTACGACGGCCCCGAGACGATCATCATGCTCGGCCGCGCCAGTCAGGTGATCAACTCCGGCGGCGAGAAGATCTTCGCCGAGGAGGTCGAGGCCGCGCTCAAGGCGGTGGCCGGTGTCGAGGACGCCGTGGCGTTCGGCGTCCCGGACGAGCGGTTCGGGCACCGGGTCGGCGCCGTGGTCCAGTGGGCGGACACCGCCCCGGACTCCTCATTGGACACCGGCAACCCGCGGGACCTCGACGCCGTCGGGCTCGCCCTCCGCGAGCACCTGGCCGGGTTCAAGATCCCCGTGGCGTACTGGGTGGTCGACCGCGTCGAACGCCATCCCAGCAGCAAGACCGACTACGGCTGGGCGCGCCGTCTGGTGGCCGAGCGTGCCCCCGATCTCGACCGGCGGACGGACGCCGCCAGCACAGCGTGACCGGGCTGCGGCTCGACGGCCGGGCCTTCGCGGTCATCGGATCCTCCCGCGGGATCGGTGCGG
>NZ_JAALDX010000025.1 GCF_014145095.1 Dietzia sp. SLG310A2-38A2
GACCGCCGCCGGGATCCGGATGGAGCCACCACCGTCGTTGGCGTGCGCCACCGGGATCGCGCCGGCCGCCACGAGCGCCCCGGACCCGCCGCTGGAGCCACCCGCGCTCCGCGTGGTGTCCCAGGGGTTTCGGGTGGGCCCGTAGACCAGGGCCTCCGTGTTGGCGTTGAAGCCGAACTCCGGGGTGGTGGAGACCGCGACCGTCGCCAGCCCGGCCGCCCGGAACCGCTCCATCAGATGCGTGTCCGCGGGCGGGACCACCCCGTCCGCCAGCATCCGCGTGCCCATCCGGGTGGGCACGCCCTCGGCATGACAGACCAGGTCCTTGATCACGAACGGCACCCCGGCGAACGTCCCGTCCGAGGCGTAGTCGAGGGGCTTGTCGAACGGGCCTGTCGCCACGGCGTTGATCTGCGCGTTGACCGCGTTGATCCCGTCCGTGGCCAGCGTCGCCAGCTCGTCCGCGGTGACCTCACCGGCGGCGACCATCTCTGCGAGCGACGTCGCATCCTGTGCTGAGTATTCCTCGACGTTCACGGGTCCTCCTGGGGATAGGCATCCGGCGCCTCTTACGCCGACTGCCCGAATGGTGGCACCATGTGCTCCAGGTCACATCGGCCGAATGGCCGATGTCTCTCCCGCTCTGGCCTGCGACGATCGGAGGTGTGCATGACGCCGGATATGACGTGGTGGGTCCGTCTCGCCGACAGCGTGCGCGCCGCCGGCCGGGGTGAAGCTCCGCTGGACGAGCCGGTGCGCATGGTCCGCGACGGGCTGGGGTTCGACTGCGCCACGCTCGTCGGGCCACAGCGGGCCACCTCCGGTGAGGCGCACCCGGTCCTAGTGAACCTCGACTACCCCGGCGACGCCATCCGATTCATCTCCACCACCTACGCAGCGGAGTGTCCCGCGCACCGCTACATCACCGAGCACCGCGTGGCGGGGAGGTTCATCGACCTGCCGTACGACTTCCGCGCCTCGCGCACCTACCGGGAGGCGCTCAAGCCCAACGGCTTTCACGAGGGCTTGACGCTCCCCCTCGGCGTGCTCCGCCACGGCACTCCCCGCCCGGGATTCCTGGCGCTGAGCTCCACCCACGGCCGGCCGCTGCGCGACGAGTCCCTGCTGGGGCTGACCATGCTCGCCAGCGAGATCGCCTCCCTGACCGATCCCCGGGCGTCCTTCACTCCCGCCCCCGCGGACCTCGTGGTGTGGGCGGGCCGCGGCAGGCTCGACGTGCGGGTGGGCGACGTGGCCCAGGGCCCGTTCACCGCCAGAGACCTCGCTCGGATCGGGGACCTGCACCAGCGCACCGGAGCGGCGCTCGGTTTCCGGCACCGCGATGGCTCACGGGAGTGGTGGCGCGTCACCACCGCCCCCGCCGGGGACGGAGTCCTGATCCGCGTCCAGCAGGCCGAGGGCGACGACCACCTGACCCCGCGGGAGCTCGACGTGGTGGGACTGCTCTCCCGGGGATGGACCAATGACGATATCGCCGCCGCTCTGGGCATCTCCGTACGAACCGCCCGGACCCACGTGGAGTCCGCACTAATGAAGGTCGGCGTGCCCAACCGGACCGCCCTGGGGCGGGAGGCGCTTCTCCGCGACCTGGACAGCCTCGACGCGATCCGCTGCGTGGCTGAGGCGAGGCACTCCGCGCTGCCGGCATAGACGGGCCCGTCGGTCCGGGGCGCAGATGCGAGAAGACCCCGGGCCGCGGGTGCGGTCCGGGGTCCTGTGCGTTCTTCAGCTGGCCAGGAGAGACCGTGTCGTCAGGAGATGCCGCCGAGAAGGTCGGTGGGCAGCATTCCGGTCAGTGAGTCCGTGCCGCTGCCGGTGCCACTGCTGGCCCCCTGGAGCAGCGAGCCGAGGCCGAGCGATCCGAGGAGGGGGGCCGCGAGCGATCCGATAGCGAGTGACCCGAGCGAGCCGAGTGCATCTGAACCCATGGTGGACGTCCTTTCGGGCGGGTGCGCGTGACGAGTTGGCGCTGGTCGCGCCTGCCCGGCCGATGCTAGCAGCGGTGTGGCGCACACCACACCGCTCGACGAGGTGGTGGGGCACTGCTGGCCACTGGCGGCTCGGGTCGAGGTCCGTGACGACGTCGTCGAGTGGCACGGGTTCCGGCACGGATTCAGGGAGTGGGACTACGAGGCACTCGGACCGTTCGTCTTCGACCGCGAGGCCTACCACGAGCAGTTCGCGGCGATCGACTGGTCCGACACCGGGATCCCTCCAGGCGGGTGGTGATGACGGTGCATCGCTACTGTGACGCTCGTGGCGACTAATCGGATCGAGATGGCGTTGGATCCAGCACTGGCCCGCGCGTTGATCGGATCCCCCTACTTCCATGCCGGCTTTCGCGCCTTCGCCGACCCTCACGCTGCACACGTGTACCGCCTGACTCCGACCCCTCCGCTTAGGGAGGGCGACACCGTCCAGTGGCCCGCTCGAAGAACCCGTGCCCGCCGACCCCTACAGAAACCACCCTCGCTGAGGCCATTAGGCACCTGGCGCGACTTCTTCCTCCGCAGACGGCGCCCTCGCCTCGCGCGCCCGTACACCGTGCAGTCCCGCGGTCCCATTCAGCTGGCGCTTCGACGTCCACGCGGGGGCACAGTGACGTTCACCATCGAGCGATCGGACACCGACCGCCACGCGGTAATCTGCATCGAGTCGGACCTACCCGCCCGGATGACCCGGCTCCTGCTCGACTACGTCGAGGCAGAAGGCCGGGACTGGCAGCATTTCCTTCGTAGCGGAATCCAGCCTCTGACCCGAGATCCCCACCTCGACTGGGTCCGGCAGCATCGCAGACTGGGTGAGATGCACGGGGAGTTCGCCGAGGACAAGGTGGGGAACTGCGGTTTTCAGGCTCTGCTCTTGATCCGCCATCCAGCCCGCACGGACGACCGGAACATCACCTGGGACGAGGTCGCCAGAGCAAACGGAGTGACGACGTCGCCTTTGTCGATGTGGTGGGACATCGCCGTCACCAACGGCAATCCGCCACCTCAAGACCCATACGACGCCCGCGATGACCGATTCGGAACTCCGCTCGAGGGTGCAGAAGGGCTTGCCGAGATCGGGGCGCTCTTCGAGGTTCTCGCCGGCCACACCTCCACACCCGAGGAAGCGTTCGGGGCGGTCTTCGAGACCTCAGGTCTTGCCTGGAACTCCTACGGACCGGGCCCCGACCACTCGATGGCGTACTACACCAGCGACCCCGACACGCACATCCACCCGCAGCTCACGGTGGTTCCTGCCTCCCAGATCTGCTCACCCGAGGTGGAATTGGGGCGCAGAATGAAAGTCCTCCAGACCACGGTCACCGGCGTACCCGCGATGACGGGCCTCGCCTCTGGCGGCTTCCGCGGCGTCGATGCCCTGTGGCCCGACGGCCGGGAGTGGCTCCTGGTCACGGACATCGACTGGGAGTACTCCCTACTCGGTTGCGATCGAGGTACAGCCGACGCGCTCCTCGCTGCCGATGAAGTCGAAGCGGTAGAGATCGCCTGATCCGTCTAATGGAATACCGCTTCTGATGTGACTGCTCCACCATGGTCTTCCGTCATCCAGAATCGTCGCGTGAGAGAAATCGATCTTCCCCACCCTGACGCGATGGCCCCCCGGTGGTCCGCTCTGTCTGCGGTGCTCGCCGCGTGCGGGCCCCGGTGGGCGGAGTCCGCCTACTCGGACGGCTCCACCTGGCACTACGACGACGGCGGCGGCAACTGGGCCGACATCCGCTTCGTCAGCGATGATCGGGCAGTGCTCCTCGGCCACGACCACGAGTACTCCACCACGTACTTCCGCTCCGCCGCGGACTACTTCGGGGAGCCCGAGACCGACCTCCTGGCCAGCTGTCCACCGTGGTGGGCGGAGGCGATCGGCGACTACCTCGAACGCATCGACACCCACGGCATGTGGATCGGCTTCATCTACGGGTACGACGGTGGTACCTGGACGCGCGCCGACTACAACGCCGACGACGGCTTCACCTCCCTGAATCTGCCAATCCTTGATGACCGGCCCGTACTCAAGCAGATCTTCGACCAGCTCACGATGTCGATCGGGGGTCGCCCCGCCGCGGCAGACCCAGACCCGCAGATCCTGACCCGGACACTCGCCGAATGCCCTGATCTCAGCGCCGACATGGCACAGGCGCTCCTGGGCGGGAGGGGGCTCGACGTGGACGCGGCCCTCCGCGCCGCCCACCAGTTCCGGCGGGGGAACTGAGCGCCAGGCTCGAACTGCCGCCGGCGGGCCGCAAGATTGCCGGGGTGGTGACGGCTGGGGCTGTGGCTCTCTTGGGGGCGGGGTCGGGGGCTCGGCCAGGGTGTTCTCAACGGGCGGGCGGTTAGCATGCGGACACGTAGTCACTCGTGTCAACAATCAAGCGGAACCGCCCCGTTCTTCACCGGTTCTGCGGGAAAGAGAAACAATGAGCGTCTCAGCTGGCCCCGTCCGCGCTGTCGGAGTGACGACCTACGGTGGCCCGGACGCTCTGCAGGTCGTTGACGTCCCGGCCCAGGAACTCGGGCCGACCGAGGTTCGCGTGCGGGTCACGGCCGCGACCGTCAACCCCACCGACACCTACACGCGCAACGGCTCACGTTCTAAGACCGGAACGCCGCGCGGGGCCGCAGACGTCCCAGGCATGGACATCGCGGGCACCCTCGTCGAGATCGGCGAGGACGCGACGACCTCCCTGTCGGTCGGCGACCGGGTGATGGGGATCGTGGTGCCTCGCGACGAGCACGGCGCATATCGCGAGGACATCGTCCTGCCCGCACAGTCGATCGCCGCCGCACCCCGCGATACCGACGACGTCGCCGCGTCGACGCTTCCCATGAACGGCCTGACCGCTCGGCGCGCTCTCGACCTCCTTGATCTCAAGCCCGGACAGACTCTTGCGGTCACCGGAGCGGCTGGATCGACCGGTGGATACGTCGTGCAGCTGGCCAAGCACGCCGGCCTGACAGTTGTTGCCGATGCGTCCGAGGCGGACGAAGCGCTCGTCCGGTCGCTCGGCGCCGATCAGATCGTCAAGCGAGGAGACGGCGTCGCCGACCGCATCCTCGAGCTCTACCCCGACGGGGTCGATGGCCTCTTCGATGGAGCAGTGCAGGACGCCGCCGTGCTCCCCGCGGTCAAGACCGGTGGCGGGGTCGCGACGGTGCGGTGGTACCAGGGCGACGGCAGCCGCGACCTGAAGGTCCATGCCGTGAGGGTGGCGGATATGGCAGAGGAGCAGGGCAAGCTCGACGAGCTGCGGCAGCTGGCGGAAGACGGCGTGGTCACACTCCGCGTTGCGGACAGCTATTCGCCCGATGACGCGGGGCGAGCCCACGAGCGACTCGAAGCCGGCGGAACGCGCGGACGGTTGGTCATCGACTTCACCAGGTGAGGCACGGGCACGTCGCCTCGCGGATCGGTGATGTGCACCGCGGCGCGGGGCTGTCCATCTCGAGGGAACACAATGGAGCCATGGCTTCCTCTGAACAGCGCGCACAGTTCGAGCGTTTCGCGCCGCTCCTGGTCCGCGAGGGCGTCGATGTGCGAACCGCGTCGGTCGCCGACCTCACCGCCGGGATGGAACGCGCACAGCAGCGCCACAAAGCCGCCGTCGAGCAGGTCCGGGCCGTTCTATACGCCCACGCACGCGGCGACACCTCGGCCGCCGGCGAGCTCCTCGAGGCCCTGGAGCTGACCGTCGATGCCTCTCCCCCGCCGATCCCCGACGCCCTGACCGTGGCCTCCCGCTTCGCCCAGCTCGCCCAGTCGGTGGCGCCGGAGCTGCCCGCAGCTGTCATCGCCAAGGTCCGCGACAGCGCACGGCGTCCTGACGCCCCGGACGGCATGGCCGGGCTGTGCGATGCGGTCCTGCTCGACTGCGACGCGACCTCCGGCATGCGCACCGTGATCGGCGAGCACGGGCTGGCGTCCGCCCTCTACGCGGCCGCGGCTATGACCGGCGCGGTGTTCAGCCTGTGGTCGACACAATCGGGGCAGTCGATGGACGACCTCATCAGTAGCCACGCCTGAGCGGCGACGTCGATGCAGCTGCTACGTAGGGGTTGACCGCGCTCCGCGTTCCACGTCCGTGCGCGGAGCGGGTGTCCGCGTAGGCGGGGCGACGTGATGCCGTCGTCGTCGTCACTCTCGGGGCCCTCACCCTCCTGGGGTGCGGGATCGGGGGGTTGGACGGGGCGCTCTGAACGGTCAGGCGGTTGCACTGCGGACAGCAGTGACTCGTGTCAACGATCAAGCGGAACAGCTCACGTCGATGACGCGTGGCGCGCCCACGAGCGACCTCGAAGCCGGCGGAACGCGCGGACGGCTGGTCATCGACTTCATGCGGTGATGCGGGAGACCGAAGTCGTCCCGGAGCCGGAGTTGTCGTCGTCGTCATCGTCGTCCCCGCGAGCTCACCTCACCCGCCGACCACCGGAAGGGACACCGTGCACGGGGTCTCCACCACGTACGACGGGTCCAGGGCGTGCAGTACGTGGGCGATCGCCGCGGGGTTGAACGGGATGCTCAGATGCTCCGCGAAGTTTGTCGCGCAGGCCTCCTGGAGGAGGATGTTTGTCACGTCCGGACTCGACGGAAGCCACGGGTCAGTGACGGGCAGGAAGCCACTGACCCACGGGGTGACGATCCAGTCGCGGTCGGTGGCGATCACCGTGTAGCTGGGCCCCGGCGTGACCCCACCCTCGTTGAGGCGCCGGATCAGTTCCGAGTCGGTCCTCTGATCCGCGATCGCCGGCCCCAGCGCAGCGAACAGGACCTCGTTGAACGGCGGTGTGGTGAGCATCCCCCAGAACGACGTCCCGTGATTGTCGGGCGCCAGGCCCACGAGGTTCGCGACCTTGTCCGCACCCGACAGGTACTTGATGTACAGGCGCGGCATCATCCCGCCCTGAGAGTGGCCGACGATGTCCACCTTCGTGGCCCCGGTCTCCGCGAGGACGGTGTCGACGAACGCGGCGAGTTGGTGAGCGGAGTCCATGACCGGTCCGGTGCCGCCGACCTTGAACGACCCCGGCGCCCCCGGCCGCCACGCCCCGACCTCCTGCCCGTAGTTGAGCGTGAAGACGCAGTGACCGGAATTGCGCAGCACCGGAGCCAGCGCCCACCAGTTGAACGTCCGGTTCTCCAGCGTGCCGTGGACCAGCACCACGGGCCGGGGATGCTCGGGCGTGAGGACGCAGTCGGGGTCGTCGGCACCCGGCGGCGGGGTATCGGGATGAAGCGCCGCGTTGGCCAGGGCATCGACTATCGAGAAGTTGGTGGGGAACGGACCGTCGGGCAGGGAGGCGACGAGTTCCGGCGCGGCCACGCTTCCCGTGCTGCCGGTGAACGGATGTGTCCCGGGGCCCTGTGCTGACGCTGCCGGTGCGGCGGACACCGCGATGACCACTGCGACGACCACCGACAGGATGGCCGTCAGCCACCGAGCCGGTGGCCGGGGTCGGGCTCGGCGGGAAGCGGATTTCATTGACTGTCCTCACTGTGCTCCCCGCCGACCCCGGTCGTCATATGCCGGCGCGGTGACGGGTGGATGATTCTCGGACGGTACTACCGATTGGCCGGTGTGTACGCGGTGACGACCGCGGACCCGCCCAGACCGATGTTGTGCTGTAGTGCGACCCGCGCGCCCTGGACCTGTCGCTGGTCGGCGGTGCCACGCAGCTGCCAGGTCAGCTCCGCACACTGCGCGAGCCCCGTGGCCCCCAGGGGATGGCCCTTGGAGATGAGACCACCGGAGGGGTTGACCACCCAGCGGCCGCCGTAGGTCGTCTCACCACGGTCCACGAGGTGATGCCCCTCCCCCTCGGCGGCGAGCCCCAGGGCTTCATAGGTCAGCAGCTCATTGGGCGCGAAACAGTCATGCAGCTCGATGACGTCGACATCGTCAGGGGTGAGCCCCGCCTGCTCGTAGACCTGCCGGGCAGCTGTCCTGCTCATATCGGCGCCGACGAGACTGATCATGCTGCGATCCGCGAACGTCGACGGCAGGTCACTGACCAGGGCCTGACCGACGATCTCGATGGCCTGATCGCCCAGTGAATGCTCGTCGACGAAACGCTCACTGGCCAGGACCGCCGCGCCCGACCCGTCTGATGTCGGCGAACACTGGGAGCGCGTCAGGCGGGCCTCTGCGTAGATCATCTTGTCGTTCCGGATCTGATCGGCACTCAGTGCGCCCTGGAACTGCGCATAAGGATTGTCGACCGAGTGACGGTGGTTCTTCTCGGCGATCTTCACGAAGTGCTCCGGCGAGGAGCCGTACTTCTCGTTGTGCTCCAGGCCGGCGGCGCCGAACATCCACGGCGCGGGCGGGAAGGTCATCTCGCGCAGTTCCGCCATCGCCTCGATGTGCCGCCCCATGGGCGCAGCCCGGTCGGCGGAGTCCATGGCCAGCGAGCCCGACTGCATCTTCTCGAATCCCAGCGCGAGGGTGCAGTCGGCGAGCCCGCCGCGGATGGCCTGCGCCGCCAGGAACAGGGCCGAGGAACCGGTGGAGCAGTTGCTGTTGACGTTGAAGACCGGCAGACCGGTCAGTCCGAGCTCGTAGACCGCCCGGTGGCCGGAGCAGGAGTCGCCGAAGCAGTATCCGACGTACGCCTGCTGGACCCGGTCGTAGTGGATACCGGCGTCCTGCAGTGCGGCGGTGCCCGATTCTCGCGCCATGTCCGGGTAGTCCCAGCCCTGGCGGTGGCCCGGCTTCTCGAACTTCGTCAGACCGACACCGATGACATAGACCTTGTTGCTCATTGCGTTCCTTCTGCGTTGATGAGGGGAAATGCCGGGGAGGGGGCGGTCAGTGGGCGACCTCGGCCGCCCCGTCCTTGATCACGACGGACCCGTCCTGTGCGGTGGTCTCGAAGGCGTATGCGCCCTCGCCTGTCCGCCACAAGCGAGTGGTGATCGTGCTGCCCGGGAAGGCGGGGGCGCTGAACCGCACGGCCAGGCGCGTGAGGCGGGAAGGATCGTCCGGGCACGCGGCCTGCACGGCGGCCCGGGAGACAAACGCCATCGTGCACAGACCGTGGATGATGATCCCCGGTAACCCGACGGACTTCGCGAACTCCGGGTCGGTGTGGATCGGCATCGTATCGCCGGACGCTTCCGCATAACGGTAGGTCTGGTCGTCGTCGAAGCTCTGGACCACCTCGTGGTCGCAGGCCCGGTCTCGGAGCGCCGGGTCCAGTTGATGCTGCGGTGCTTCCACGCCTCGGCCGCCGGACAGGCGGCCGCCGCGGAAGAACCCGGAGAAATACTGCTCGTTGACCAGTGCGCCGGCCGGGTCGGTGGTCTCCACGTAGGTGGTCACCACAACCCCCGACGAGCGTCCATGGATCCCCACGACCTTCGCGCGACAGTGCAGCTCGTCACCGGCGGCGATCGGGCGGGCGTAGCGCATCTCCTGTTCGCCGTGCAGGATCTTCATCTGCAGCTCGCCGGGGACCGCCGCCATGGTCGTCTGAGCCATGGTCTGGAAGACCGGCACCACGGCGTAGACGGGCGGAGCGACATCGCCCGACGCGTGTGCGGGGTGGTCGTCGTTGGTCGCCTCCGCAAAGGCCGCGATGTGCTCGCGGGTGGCGTGGAAGACCACAGTGTCGCTCCACTGCTCGAGCAGGTCGAACCGGAAGTCGTGATCGGAATCGGTCACCACAAAGCCTCTCGTGTGGACTGGTCACGCTGTTGACACAGGGGACGTTACGTAGGATGCGACTCGGTGCGAATGACCTCCGTTCGCGTAAACACTGACCGAAATGGTCTGAGTGCAGGAGAAGTAGTGGCCACGCCACGCACGTTGCCGGTGAGGTTCCTGAGAGCCGCGTCCAGAACGGTCGAGCTTCGTGGCTACGATCTCGATTGCTGGCTGCGCACCCTGGGCGTCGACCCCCGTCTCCTGTTCGACGACCGGTCGAGAATCACCATCGACCAGGCCTCCGCGATGATCCAGGAGCTCTGGGCGCTGACCGAGGATGAGCTGTTCGGCCTCGGGCCGCGGAGAACGCCACGGGGCACCTTCCGGATGCTGAGCCTCGCCGTGCTGAGCGCACCCGATCTGGGCGCGGTACTCGAGAGGTGGAGCCAGTTCAGCCGGGTCATCCCAGGGCTCTCCGAGATGTCCCTGCACAGGAGCGACGACGTCGTCCGTGTGGAGATCGCCATCGACCCCGAGCGCGATCCGACCCATTTCATGGTCGACATCAGTCTCGCGGTGACTGTGCGGTTCCTGGGCTGGCTCATCGGCAGGCGGCTTCTCATCGACCGGGTCTTGCTGCCCTACCCCATGCCGGAGCATCCGCAGGACTACGAGATCATCTTCGGCCCCAACGTCCACTTCGATCAGCCCACCGCAGCGTTCGTCCTACCGCACACGATGCTCAGCCTGCCGACGGTGCGGGACGAGGAGGCCGTCGAGCAGTGGTTGCGGCAGGCCCCCCGGGACCTGCTCAACTCCCGGGAGCATGACCTGTCCGTGGCCGGTCAGGTCCGGCACCTGCTGGAACGAGGGCTGCACGGCCAGTGGATGGACGCCGATGAGGTGGCCAACCGGCTGTCGATGAGCACCCAGCATCTGCGGCGCGTGCTGCGCGACGAAGAAACGTCGATGTCCAAGCTCAAGGAGGAACTGCTGCGCGATGCGGCGATCGCCAGCCTCGTCCGGGGAGACGAGTCCATCACGGCGCTGTCCTACCGCCTCGGGTTCTCCGAACCGTCAGCCTTCTACCGGGCGTTCAAGCGGTGGACCGGAAATTCCCCCGGCTCCTACCGTCCGGGATCTGGCGGGGCGGACGAGTAGGAGCCGGGGGCCGGAGGGCAGCTGCTTCTGCCTGGTCAGCTCTGCAGTGCCGCCCGCAGTCTGTGCTTGAGGATCTTGCCGGAGGCGTTGCGTGGGATCTCGCCGACGATGAGATCGTGGGGGATCTTGTAGTGCGAGATCTTGTCGGTGCAGAACTCGCGGAGCTGGACGAGTGTGAGCGTCGACCCTTCGCGCAGGGTGACCTGGGCGACGATGCTCTCGCCGTAGGTTTCGTGCGGGCGAGCGACGACGGCCACGTCGGTCACGTCGGGATGGGCGGCGACCACCGATTCGACCTCGACCGAGTAGACGTTCCGGCCCCCGGTGATGATGAGGTCCTTGAGCCTGTCCACCAACGTCATGTAACCGTCGGCGTCGACCTGGGCCAGGTCCCCGGTGTGCAGCCACCCGTCACGAATGGTGTCGGCGGTCTGCTCGGGCTTGTTCCAGTATCCCTTCATGATGGTCTCGCCCCGCAGGATCAGCTCCCCCACCTCACCGGCCGGCACGGGGTCACCGTCGGGGTCGACGACCCTGGCCTCGAGGAACATCGTCGGCTGACGGCCACTCGCGCTGGGCCGCGCCTTGACCTGCTCGCAGGTGGCGTAGATGCCGCCCGGCCCGCCCTCGGTCTGACCGCACAGCTGCATCAGGTCCACGTGCGGCAGTGCCCGGGTGAGCGACTCGACCGCGCTGGCCGGCATCGGTGCTGCCCCGAACAGGGCCGTGCGCAAGGAGGGCAGGTCCCGGTCGCCCATTCCGGAGAGCATGAGGAACTGGAACATCGTGGGGACCCCGAACATCATGGTGATGTTCTCCGCCTCCAGGGCATCGAGCACCGGGCCGGGATCGAACCCCGGCAGGACCACGTGCGTCACGCCCAGGAGTGTGCCGGGAACGAGCATGATGCACAGCTCTGCCGCGTGGTAGAGCGGAGCCACGTGCAGGAACCTGTCGCCCGCCCTCATGCCGGTGACGCCCGCACATCCCACGCCCACCCAGATGGTGCGGTGGTGATCGAACAGGGCGCCCTTGGGTTTGCCGGTGGTGCCCGAGGTGTAGAGGATCAGCGAGTCGTCGGCCTCGGTCGGGACATCCTCGAACGGGTCATCGGTTTCCGCGCCGGCCAGCTCCGCCAACGAGGGGTCTGTGCCCCCGGCTGTCAGAGAGACGGTATGCGCGGTCGTGGAGGGGAAGTGTGGCCTGGCGCCGTCGACGGCGGAGACCAGCGACAGATCGTAGGCCAGCACCTTCGCCCCGGAATCCTCCAGAAGGTACTGCAGTTCAGGGGGCGCCGAGGCCGGGTTGATAGGGACCACGATCGCGCCGACTCGAGAAGCGGCGTAGAACGCCACGATGAATCGGTCGGAGTTGGTGCCCATGAGTGCGAACCGGTCGCCCCGCCCCAACCCCAGCGTCGACAGTGCGTGGGCGGTGCGGTCGACCTCGGCGTCGAGCTCGGCGTAGGTGCAGTGGAAGTCCGCGAACCGGATCGCGACGCTGTCGGGGACGCGCCGGGCCGTGGCCCGGAGGGTGCCTGGGATGGTCTTCATAACTGTAAGTCCTCGTCAGATCATGAACCCGCCGCCGCAGACCAGGGTCTGCGCGCTGACGTAGTTCGAGTCGGGGGTGCAGAACATGTAGACCGCGCCGGCGGCTTCCTCGGGGGTGCCACCGCGGCCGAGGGGGATCATCGACTCCATCGCGGCGAGCAGGTCCGGGTTGACCCCCACCTTGATCTCGCGGCCGGCCACGTCGATGGTCCCGTCACCGTCGGCCGGGACCTCGGTCAGGCGGGTCTTGATCATGCCGAAGGCGACCGTGTTGACGGTGACGTTGTAGCGGCCCCACTCCTTGGCCAGTGTCTTGGTCAGGCCGGTGATCCCGGCCTTGGCAGCGGAGTAGTTCGCCTGCCCGGCATTGCCGCCCAGGCCCGCGACGGAGGAAATGTTGACGACCTTGCGGCACGGGACCGGCGCGCCCTGCTCGCGCGCCGCCTTGACCGAGGCCGCGATGACCGGCTGGGCTGCCCGGAGAATCCGGAACGGCGCCTTGAGGTGGACGTCGAGGATCGCATCCCACTGCTCGTCGGACATCTTCTGGATGACGCTGTCCCAGGTGTACCCGGCGTTGTTGACGATGATGTCCAGTCCACCGAGCTCGTCGACGGCGGTACCCACGAACCGTTCGGCGAATCCCTCGTCGGTCACGCTGCCGACACACGCGACTGCTCGCCCGCCCGCCTCGGTGATGGCGGTGACCGTCTCGTGAGCAGGGCCTTCATCCAGGTCGTTGACCACGACGCCGGCCCCTTCGGACGCCAACTTCATGGCGATCTCTCGTCCGATCCCACGGCCAGAGCCAGAGACGATGGCAGCTTTACCGTCCAGTGTTCCCATGTGATTCCATCCTGTTCTGTAGTGACTAGTCGGGTCCCGCATCCGTCAGGCGACGGTTCCGGAGCCCACGAGGAGAGCGGTCTCGGGCTCGGAGAACCCCCACCGCCGCAGGGTCTGTGCCACATCGCGCCCGCAGGCGTCCGCGGCCACGGGGGTAGCGGGAGTAGATCTGCTGAAGCGCGGCGCCGGGGTGGGCTGTACGACTCCACCGAGTTCGACGAACGACCCGCGGGCCTGATGGTGTGGATGCTCCGGCGCCTCCCACGGGGACAGCACCGGCGTCACACAAGCATCGGAGTCGGCGAACTGCTCGGCCCACTCATCGCGCGTTCTCCCGGCGAAGGTCCCTTCGAGCAGCCTCCGCCAGTCATCCCACCCGGCGGGGTCGTGTTGCTCCGGAAGCCCCCGGGCGTCGATCCCGAGCGTCGAGACGAGCTCGGCGAAGAACTGGGGTTCCACGCACCCCACTGCCACGAACCGGTCGTCCGCACAGCGGTAGGTGTCGTAGAACGGGGCGGCGCCGTCGAGCATGTTGGTGCCCGGATCCTCGTTCCACATCCCGTGGGCGTGCATTCCTCGCAGGAACGCCGAGTAGAGCGAGGTGCCGTCGACCATCGCCGCATCGACGACCTGGCCCCTGCCCGACTGCTGCCGCTCGACGAGGGCGGACACGATGCCGAGAGCCATCACCATCCCGCCACCGGCGAAGTCGGCGAGCAGGTTCATCGGCGCCGAGGGACGCTCCCCGTTCCGGGCGAGGGGTTCGAGAAGCCCGGCCAGCGCCAGATAGTTGATGTCGTGGCCGGCTCGGTCCCGGAGTGGACCGTCCTGCCCCCAACCCGTCATCCGGGCGTACACCAGTCCCGGGTTCACTTCGGTGAGCGCCTCCGGGCCGACCCCCAGACGTTCGGCCACACCGGGCCGGAACCCTTCGACGAAGACGTCGGCGCCGGCCGCCAGTCGATGCACTGCCCGGACGCCCTCGGCTGTCTTCAGGTTCACCGCGACGGTGCTGCGGCCGCGATCCAGCGGCCCGCTGGGGGGTGTGATCGCTGCGCTGCTGCCGAGGCGGTCCACCCGGATGACCTCGGCCCCCAGGTCTGCCAGCATCATGCAGCCGAACGGGGCAGGTGCGAGGCTGGCGATCTCCACTACACGGATTCCGTCAAGTGGCCCCTTCGTCCCGGCGGTCTCGTCCCGCGGGGCGTGTGGATCGCCATCCGTCCCGAGCGGCTGATGTGTCACGGTGAGCGTCTCCTCGACGTGTGGTGGAGTGATGCGGCTCACGCTACGGTCGGGCGGCGCAGTCCCCCATGACCCAGACGAGCGCATTTGGTGACCGATTCCGGTGCGTCAGTGAATTCGGCGTCACGCGCGGACAGCTGGTCATCGACTTCACGCGGTGAGGCACGGGCCAGTCGCGGGGCGCCGGGCGCGTTCTTCTGACAGGCCCGATCCGCTGAGGGAGACGGGCGAAGCCGGTCGCCGATGTCCGACTCCAGTGCCAGAGTGGACCCATGGCGAGCAAGGGCACCAAGGAGTCGGTCGAGGTCGACGGGCGGACCATACGGTTCACCCACCCCGACAAGGTGCTCTACGACGCGACCGGCACCACCAAGGCCGATGTCCTGGAGTACTACCTGGCTGTAGCGCCGCACCTGATGACGTACGCGGGTCAACGTCCCGTGACGCGCAAGCGCTGGCCCGACGGCACCGAGGACAAGTCCTTCTTCGAGAAGAACCTGCCCTCCCACGCGCCCGACTGGGTGTCGCGGGTGGCGATCGAGCATTCCTCGCGCACCGTCACCTACCCGGTGCTCGACTCCCCCGCCACGCTGGCCTGGTTCGCCCAGCAGGCCGCGCTCGAACTGCACGTGCCGCAGTGGACCCTGTCCGACGGCGAGCCGGGGCGGACGCGGCGGATCGTCATCGACCTGGACCCCGGCCAGGACGTCGACCTGGATACGACGGCGAAGGTCGCACTGCGCGTCCGAGATCTCCTCTCCGAGGCCGGACTGGACGCCTTCGCCGTGACCAGCGGATCGAAGGGCATCCACCTCTACTCCCGTCTGGCCAAGGCCGTCTCCTCCAAGGGCGCCTCCGCGGTGGCCAAGCAGATCGCCCAGTCGCTGGCCAAGCAGACCCCGGACCTGGTCACCGCCACCATGAAGCGCTCCATCCGCGACGGCAAAGTGTTCGTGGACTGGAGCCAGAACAGCGGCGCCAAGACCACCGTGGCGCCCTACTCGCTGCGCGGCCGTGCCGAGCCGTGGGTCGCGGCCCCGCGCTCGTGGGAGGAACTCGGCGACGGCGGACTCAAGCACCTGCACTGGGACGAGATGCTCTCGCGACTGGAGTCCGAGGGCGACCTGCTCGAAGGCCTAGAGGGACCCGCGAAGAAGGGCGGGGCGTCTAAGAAGGGTGCCGCCAAGAAGACTGCCGCTAGGAAGTCATCGGCATCGCGGGAGAGGAAGTCGGGGGGCAGCAAGAAGAGCTCGTCGTCATCGGATGACGAGGACCCCGAGCGCGGCGGTTCCGATTCCGGCAGCACCGATTCCCGCGGCTCTGATTCCGACGGCGAGGAGTCGCCCCGCGCCGCGGCAGAGGAGGGCTGCGACGCCGGCCCCACCGACGCCGACGCCGTGGTGACCAGCCTCGAGGAGTACCGCCGCAAACGCGATCGCCGCAAGACCCCGGAGCCGTTCGACGGGGAGGTCGACACCGACCGCTCCGACGGCGACAACCCGATCTTCGTGATCCAGGAGCACCACGCCCGCCGCCTGCACTTTGACCTGCGGCTCGAGCACCACGGCGTACTGGCCTCGTGGGCGGTGCCCAAGAACCTGCCGACCGAGCCCAAGGACCGGCGACTGGCCGTCAACACCGAGGACCACCCGCTGGGCTATGAGACGTTCGAGGGCACCATTCCCAAGGGCGAATACGGCGCCGGCCACATGACCGTCTGGGACCGCGGCACCTACGAGTGCGAGAAGTGGCGCGAGGACGAGATCATCGTGTGGCTCAACGGCGATAGAGTCTCCGGCCGGTACGTCCTGGTGCGCACGAGCGTCGAGAAGAACCAGTGGATCGTGCAGTACATGAAGGACCAGTCGCCGGACTCCTTCTATGGCGGACGGGACAACCCGAAGTCGTCCTATCCCTCGGATGACGATCGTTCCGGCGGCTCGGACACGGCGCCTTCCCGCGACTCGAACAAGTCGCCTTCCCGCGGCTCGGACGATGAGTCGACCCGCGATTCGGACATGGCCGACCGCCCCGAGGCTCCCCCACTGCCGATGATCCCCACGGCCGGCTCGGTAACATCCCTGCCCGAGGACAAGTGGGCCTTTGAAGGCAAGTGGGACGGCTACCGCGTGACCGTGGCGACCGATGGCAAGCAGAGTCGGTTGATGAGCCGCAACGGCAACTCGATGGACTGGCTGGCCGACGGCTTCCCCGGGCTGGCGCAGGCGATCGGGAAACCCGCGGTGCTCGACGGCGAACTCGTGGTGCCAGGCCCGGACGGCGTCCCCGAGTTCTCCGCACTGGCCAAGCAGGCCGCCGCGGAAGGAGGCGACTCGTCGATCGGACCGGTGCACCTGTTCATCTTTGACGTGCTGGGACTCGACGGCGTGGACCTGCGCCGCGAGCGGTGGGATCGGCGTCGCGAGGTGCTCGACCTGTTGACGCCGGCACTCGAGGAGGTTGAGCGAGTGCACGTGCCGGGGGTTCTCGACGGCCCCGGCGACCGGGCGTTAGACGAGGCCGAGGAGTTCGGCTGGGAGGGCATCGTGGCCAAGCGCCGGGACTCGCACTACCAGTCGGGCCGGCGGGCCAAGACTTGGCTCAAGGAGAAGCTGCTCACCACCACCGAGGCCGTGATCGGCGGCTGGCGGCCGGGCAAGGGCGGGCGATCCGGTTCCCTCGGCTCACTGCTGCTCGGGCTGCCCGCGCAGACCGGGCTCACCTACATCGGCCGCGTGGGCACCGGCTTTTCCGATCGGCAGGGCAAGGCTCTGCTCGAGGAGCTCGAGCCGCTGCGCCGACGCTCGAGTCCGTTCCTCGAGGACCTGCCGTCAGATGCCCGCCGGGACGCCGTCTGGGTGCTGCCCAAGCTCGTGGTGGAGGTCCGCCACCAAGGGTTCACCGAGGACGGGGTGTTGCGGCAGTCGTCGTGGCGGGACATCCGGCGGGACAAGCTGCCGGGGGATCTCTGAAACAGCTTGTCGCGCTCACCACGCGCACCCTCTCGTGCTGGTCGCAGTTACCGAGCTACTGGTCGTGGCTATCGGGCTGAACGGGGCGATTCTCCGCGCTGAGTACGACCAGTACGCGGGGCTACCCGGCTCATCTGGTGGCCACTACGCAGGGGCTACCCCGCGTCCAGCACCGAGCCGCGCACCACCGCGACCCACGCCCGCGTTCGGCCCGCGCGCAGCGCGACTATTGCCGACTCTGCGGGAAGAAGCGTCCGAACCCGCGTCTCCCGGCGGCGTCGTACTGATGAACCAGGTGCCTGAGCCGCAGGTTCAGCTCATCCATCCGGGCAGTGCGCCTTACGAGGTCGTCGATCGCCTCGGATCCCGGTCGTGTCTCGTTGAGCAGCGCATCAGCGTCCTCAAGGACGTCGAGGAACTCCGGGTCCCGCGCGGCCCTCTCCTCGATCTTGGGAAACCTCTCGACCAGTGCGGACCCCACCGCCCGGCTCTCCCGCAGGTCGTACCAGGCCTCCACCGTCAGCGAGAGTGCCCTGTGGGCCGAGTCGTGCGCCGCCTCGACTGACGCGAGTGCCTTCTTTGCCGTCACCTGTAGCGGATCCACCCCGGCCTTGAGCCTGCGGCGATGGGCGAGCTCATCGATCGCCGACCGAACCAGCCAGGTGGTGTACCAGAACCAACCCGCGATCACCGCCAGGAACAGCAGTCCAATGACGACAGGGGCGATGAGCCTCAGCACGACGTCACCCGCTTGGCGATGCGACCCCGGCTCACCGTCATGACCCCGCCACCAGCGCGATCAGGATCGCCAGCGGAACCCCCAACGCCACCGCGGCGCCGACGAGCTTGGCGGTGGCCGACCACAGCAGCCGGGACGCCTCCGTTCGCGCGCCCTGCTCGTCGATCACGCAGGCCTCCCGGGCCGCCACCTCCACCCGAGTGGCCGTTCCCTCTGGCCAGCCTCGCGGCACCCGGCGCAGCGGATTGCGGCCGAGATCGTCAGCAGCAAGCGCGGAGCGCTGGCCACCCCACTCGCGCAGCCCTGCGTCCAGTCGGATGCGGGCCTGCTCGGCGGCAGCGTTCTGCTGCCGATCAACGGAACCGGAGTACATCTCCATCGACGTCATCGGAAACGGCCACCTCCCCTGCGCTGTCGCGGGCCGGATCGGACCCCATTGTCCCACCCTCAGGGAAAGGCGCCGTGTCATTGGCGGACACACGCGGGGCTCAGTCGGCGACGTACGGGTTGGTCGCGGCGCGATGGCGGACCCGGGCGGGCACCAGAAAGAGCATGACCGCCACGAGGACCGCCATCACCGCCCCGGCCGCGAGCCCCGGCAGCGTCCCGAGTACCAGTGAGAACACCAGTGCGGCCAACCCCACCAGCGCGATCGACAGCATGGCCAGGCCCACGCGGGCGAGCGTCGCGGACAGTCGCAGCACCCGGTCCTTGCGGTGGGAGCGGAACACCGCGCGGTGGATCATCACCGGGGCCAGCAGGACGACCGTCGAGGCGAGGGCGAGGGACAGGACCACCAGGTAGAGGGCGCGGCCACCGCCCCCGATGTCCGCGAAACGGTCCTGGAACGGCACCACCAGCAGGAATCCGGTGAGCACCTGGCCGCCGGTCTGGACGATGCGCAGCTCCTGGAGCAGCTCGATCCAGTTGCGGTCGATCCGCTGCGCCTCCGTCTCGTCGCGCTCCCCGGCCAGGCCCTCGCCGCATTGCCCGGTGCCATCGACGTGCATGTCGCTCCCTTCGCCGCGTGCCTCCATCGTCGTCCGACCGGTGCGGAGACGGAATACCTCCATGCACATGCGCGAGCTCAGATGACCGTCGCTACTCGACTATTCGCCGGGCCAGTCGCCGGTCACCCGCTGGAACACCACAGCGCCGGCACGGTCCACGACCACCTTGGTGACGGCGAAGATGGCACCCTGCAGCGCGGTGGCCGCGAGGATCTCGGACATCCGGTGATCGGTATCGAGAGCGTTCGGCGGAGTGGTGTCACCGTCGGGAACCACACGCTTCCAGACCTGTGCGAACACCGCGTTGGCGACGAGCCCACCCACGAGCGAACTGGCGATCCCGATCGGGCGGTACAGCGCCTTCGCGGTCGTGCTGGACGATCCACTTTTCGCGGCAGCGCTCATGACGTCCTCCTTTTCCAGACCACCACTGCGATCACTGCAGCCGCGAGTGCGACGGCAGCCGCGGGAACGATCGGCTTGAGCTGCCCCCGATCGTCAGTGGCGGTGTCCTTGAGGTCGGCGAACGTCTGGGCGCCCTGAGCCCGGGCGGAGTGCACCTGCTCCCCCACCCTGTCCTTGACCTCCTGCTTCTTGTGCTGAGCCTGCGCTTTGACATCGAGCTTCCGAGTCAACTCGTCCACGGTGTGGGCCAGCTCCTCGCGCGTGCGGGCGATATCGGCCTCGACCTCCTCGGCGCTGGCCTGTGCGTCGGGCTCGGGGCGATCGGGAAAACTAGGACTGGCCATGGTGACGTGCCTCCTGCACTTGCCGGACATCCTGTTTGACGCTGTCCACGGTGCGCTCCATGGCCGGGGTGCTCTGCTCCACCTGCTTCTTTCCCAGCAGTGCCACCACCCCGGCGACGATCAGCAACACCGCACCCACTATCAGTGCGGACAGCCACAGCGGCAGGACGAGCGCCAGTCCTGCGATCGCCGCGGTGACCAGTGCTCCGAAGCCGAACAGGGCGAGGATCCCGCCGCCGCCGAACAACCCGGCCCCCACGCCGGCGTGTTTGGCAGAGTTCTTCAACTCCACCTGGGCCAGCAACAGCTCATCGCGCACCAGCCGTGAGGTCTGCTCGGACAACTGCGTCATCAGCTGCCCCACCGACTGGTCCGACCCGGGTCGTGAGGGGTCGACCGGGCGACTCATGACGGGGCCGTCCCGTCACCGCCGCCCGAAGGCGGGAACTGCGAGCTGGGCGGCTGAACCTGATCGGCGGAGTGACGTCCCCCGCTGTTCTGACCGCTGTTGCTCTGCCGGTTGCTGCTCTGCCCGTTGCTGCTCTGCCCGGTGCCGTTCTGCCCGGTCGCTTCGGACGCCTTGTCCTTCACCTGCTCGGCGGCGTCTCTGGCAGCCTCGGTGGCCTGGTTGGCCGCTTCCTGGACCTGCGGCGTCTGCCACAGCTTGAGGGCCTGGTCCTTGACGATCTCGTAGTGCCCGCGTCCGGCTCGGCTGCCCAGGACATAGCCGACCGCAGCGGCTGCGAGCAGTGTCACTTTGCTCATGTGGATTTCCTCTCGTCGGGGACGTCCACCGCCACTCTGTGGTGGCCGGGACTGCGTCCCTATGGGGCGATCATCGGAATGCTCGCCGGGCCCTGTTCGGGGCCGGCGACGGCGACGTGGAGACGAGTGAGGGGATCGTGGTCGACCATCTCGGACTCCTTGGTGCCGTCGGATCGAACACCGTAATGCTATGGCGGCGATAGGGCGCCCGCATCCGGTCGACAGGTCGCTCGAGTGCGGATAGGGCGGGATCAACCGCGGTCGCCGTGCGGGGCCGGCGGGCCTGGCCCCCTCGGGTTTCGGTTCGGACGCAAAAAACGCCGCAGCCGCCCGCAATCGCTGCAGCCGCACGGGAGATGTCCTGTGCGGCTGCAGTCTTCGCGCGCGGCTGCGGGGAGAGCTGGCCCGGCGGCTATGGAGGGGATGGACGGGCGCGACGGCTGCGGGGAGGGCGATCCCAGCAGCCGCGGCGACGCTCAGGCCGCGGCGGCCAGCCTCTTCTCGTCGATCGTGCGGTCAAAGACCAGGGCGTAGAGCAGTCCGGCGCCGACGGCGGTGTAGGGCCAGATGAAGTAAAAGATCACGCCCATGGACATCGGCAGGCCCCAGAGCACGGCATAGCCGTTCGCGGTGAGGATCGACCACAGCACCAGCACGGTCAGCCCTGCGCAGTAGGCCACGATCGCGATGGTCGACACCCTCTCCCAGGAGCCGTCGGAGTGCAGGGAGCCGAGCAGCATCATGATCACGGCGAAGAGCGGCACGGCGAGGAACACCATCTGCCACGTGTCGGTGAACATCCCGAGCAACGCGAAGGCGGCCACTGCCACGAACGCGTGGATCAGCATGCCGGCGCGCTTGTGGTCGGGCTCGGGGGCGTCGGCGGGGTCGAGACCGCCGTCGAGCGCGCGGCCGTGGGCACCCTCGCGTCCGTGGCCGCGTGCGGCGGGATCAGAGGCGTGATCAGACATGGTCGTTCCTTTCGGTGGAGGCGGTCGTGGTGGACGCTGCGGTCGGGGTCGACGCTGCAACCGTGGTCGACGCGGTCGGGGTGGCAGCCGCGCCGCCGAGCCTGGGGTCGGTCACAACGCTGCGGCCGCCGTACAGGAATTCCAGGGTGGCGTCGGGGTGACGGTTGGTGGTCATCAGCGACACCACGTAGAACAGCACGATCGACACGAGCAACGAGATGCCGCCGACCTGCATGAACGCCGGAACGGAGATGATGTCCCGCGCGGCCAGCGAGGTGATGATCATGTTGCCGAGGATCGCGAACGCCACTGTCACGGTCGCGGCGGTGGCCGTGGCGCGATGCCAGTAGATGGACATGACCACCGGGCCGACTATCGCGGCGGCGAAGGCGGCCCAGCCCAGCGCGCCGAGCAGGAACACGACCTGCGAGAGGAACAGGGTGAGCAGGACCGACAGGACCACCAGGGTCAGGCTCGCGATCCGGCTCCACAGCAGCTCGCGGACCACCTTGATGCCAAAGGCGCCGGGCAGGTCCCGCATCATCGACGAGGCGCCGATGGTGATGAAGCTCGAGGCAGAGGACATGATCGCCGCCAGCAGGCCGGTCAGCGCGATGCCGCCGACGATCGGGTTGGTCACCGAGTCGAGGAACCAGATGGCGGTGTCGTCGATGCTCTCGAGTTCCGGGGCGTCGCCGGTGAGGGTCATGGAGCGGGTGGACAGACCGATGCCGACGGAGAACAGGGTCGTGATGGCGTAGGCGATGCCTGCGACGGCCGCACCCCACTTGAGCTGCGTCATGTCGCGGAGCATGAGGAACTTGGTGAGCAGCTGCGGCTGCCCCACGGCGCCGACGAAGATCAGGAGGCCGAAGGCGAAGATGTAGGTGGGTGCCTGGACGCCGTCGATCGAGAGCATCTCGGCGCTCCCGGCCGAGATGGTGTCGAGCATGGGGATCCACCCGCCGGCCACCTGGACGGCAAAGAAGAACAGGCCCACGGACATGACCACCATGAGCACGCCCTGGACCAGGTCGGTCCACACGGCCGCGAGCATGCCGCCGGCCATCGTGTAGGCGGCCACGACCATCGAGCCGATCCACACGCTGGTGGCGATCGAGGTGCCCAGCAGCAGCGAGATGATCACGCCGATCGAGGTGACCTGCGCGGTCATGTACGCGATCGAGGCGATGAACACGGCCACGGACATGGTGGCGTGTGAGGTCCGGTCCTGGAAGCGGACCCGGATGAGGTCGGGCACCGAGTAGACGCGGTGCTTCTTGCCGATCCAGTTGAGGCGGCTGCCCAGCAGGAACCAGGCGACGGCGAAGCCGAAGGGGGCGAGCAGCCCCACGGCGATGAGCGCCTGCAGGCCCCAGGCGTAGGTCTGGCCGGTTCCGCCGACCATGCCCCAGCCGGACTGGATGGAGGAGAAGCTGGCGATGGCCATGACGAAGAAGCCCAAGGACTGCCCCGCGACGAGGAACTCCTTGGCCGACTTCATCTTGGTGTTGGCCCACGCGCCGATGGCAAACATGAGCACGAAATAGGCGAGCACGACGCCTATGACGACGGGATTGTTCATGAGGGATCCTCAGGGGTCGGTCGGTGGTCGGAGGTCGGTCGGGCGTGATCGGCACGCAGCTTGCCGCGGCGGATCTTGCCGGTGTTGGTGGTGGGGAGCTCGTCGAGGAAGAGGACCTCCCGCGGGTACTGGTAGAAGGCCAGGCGCTCCTTGACCAGGGCCTGGATCTCGCGGGCCAGCTCGTCGGTGCCGCTGACCCCCTCGGCGGGGACGACGTACGCGACGATCGCCTCGCCGCGCAGCTCGTCCGGCACGCCGATCACGGCCACCATCTCGACGCCACTGTGGCGCAGGATCTGGTCCTCGATCTCGCCGGGGCCCACCCGGTAGCCGGCCGAGGAGATCAGGTCGTCGTTGCGGCCGGAGAACCAGAAGTTCCCCCTCTCGTCGACCTGCGCCAGGTCCCCGGTGTGCAGGACTCCCCCCAAGGTCTTCTCCGCCGTCTTGTCGGGCGCGTTCCAGTAGCGCAGGAACGCGTTGGGGCTGGGCAGGCGCACGCAGACCTCGCCGACCTCGCCCGTGGCGACCGGCTGACCGAGCTCGTCGAGGAGCACCAGGTCGAAACCGGGCGTCGGGCGGCCCATGGAGCCGGGCGGGGTGTCGAACTCGGCGTGGCACGTGCCCACGATGAGGTTGAGCTCGGTCTGCCCGTAGATCTCGTTGACCTGCACGCCCAGCGCCTCGCGCGCCCACTCGGCCACGGCCTCGCCCAGCGCCTCGCCTCCGGAGAACGCGGCCCGCAGCCCGGTGTGCGAGTAGTCCACCTCGGACGCGCGCATCATCTTGAGGATGGTCGGCGGCAGGAACGAGCAGGTCACGCCGTGTCTGCGCAGGATATGCTCCACGGTCTCCGGGCTGGGCCGCCGGGCGGAGGCCACCACGGGCACACCGCTGTAGAGGCTCGGCAGCAGCACGTCGAGCAACCCGCCGGCCCAGGCCCAGTCGGCCGGGGTCCAGAACACGTCACCCTGCTCGGGGAACCCGTCGAGCGCGCGGACGACGCCGGGCATGTGCCCCAGCACCACGCGGTGCCCGTGCAGGGCGCCCTTGGGCTGGCCGGTGGTTCCGGAGGTGTAGATGAGAAGGGCCGGGTCGTCGGGGCCGGTATCGGCGACGACGACGGCGAGGTCGGCCGAGTCCGTCACCGACAGCGGCAGCACGGTGAGCGCACTCGCGTCGG